>JBQCEK010000287.1:0-3112 GCA_051960335.1 Sphingomonas sp. | reverse complement strand
GACAAGCTCCACGCCCGCGCCCGCGCGATGCTGGCCGACGAACGCACGCATCCGATGCTTCGCGCGCTCTGGCAGCCGCGGCTGATGGAGGCGATCGACTGGATCGCCGCGACGATGATCGATCTCGATGCCGCCGGGCGCCGCGTCGTCGCGGTCGAGGCGTCGGGCGAGGCGGCGATCGCCGGCGTGACCCTGCGGGGCAAGGCCGATCGGATCGATCGGCTCGCCGATGGCGCGCTCGCGATCGTCGATTACAAGACGGGCAAGCCGCCCTCCACCGCCGCGGTGCGCGCGGGCTACAGCCTCCAGCTCGGCCTGATCGGCGCGATTGCGGAGCGCGGCGGGTTTCAGGGAATTTCGGGCACGGCGGCGGCGTTCGAATATTGGTCGCTCGGCAAGGGGCGCGACGGGTTCGGCTATATCGCGACTCCGGTCGATCCAGCGGGCAAGCGCGACCGCATCCCGACAGACGATTTCACCAGCATCGCCGCGGCCCATTTCGCGGATGCGACGGCGCAGTGGCTCACCGGCGACGCCCCCTTCACCGCGAAGCTTCACCCCGAATATGCGCCTTACGCCGATTACGATCAGCTGATGCGGCTCGACGAATGGTATGGTCGTGAGCGGTCATAGCGCGAAACCCCTGCCGCCGCTGACCGGCGATCAGGCGGCGGCCAGCTGGCCGGAATCGCACGTCTGGCTTTCCGCGTCGGCGGGCACGGGCAAGACCCAGGTGCTGGCGGCGCGCGTGTTCCGCCTATTGCTTCGCGGGGTCGATCCGGGCGCGATCCTGTGCCTCACCTTCACCAAGGCCGGCGCGGCCGAAATGGCCGGGCGGATCAGTGCGCGCCTGGCGGCGTGGGTGCGGATGAAGGACGAGGCACTGTTCAACGATCTGCGCGCGCTGGGCGAGGAGGGCGGGCCGGAACAGCGCGCGCATGCTCGAACGCTGTTCGCCAAGGTGCTCGATGCACCCGGCGGCGGCATCCGTATTCAGACGATCCACGGCTTCTCGCAGAGCCTGTTGGCGGCGTTCCCGGTCGAGGCGGGGCTGACGCCGGGTTTCCGCCCCCTCGAGGCGCGCGAAGAGGCGGTGCTGGCGCGCGAGGCGCTTGCCGAGATGCTGGTCGAGGCCGAGCGAGAAGGTCGCACGGCGCCGTTCGAGGCGATCGGTGCGCTGTCGCTGCGACTGGGCGAGGGCGGCGCGGAGGCATTCCTGATCGCGTGCGCGCGTCAGCAGGAGGCGCTGGCGGCGCTTCCGGCGGGTGACGGCATCCAGCCCTATATCCGCCGCTCGCTCGGCCTTCCCGGCGGCGACATCGAGGCGGCAATCGTTGCGGCGTGCGACGATGCGGTATTCGATCACGCGGCGCTGGACGCGATCGGCGGGATGAACAGCGCGTGGGGAACGAAGAGCGGCCTCGATCGCGCCACCGCGGTTTCCGCCTGGCTCGATCGCTCGCCGGCGGATCGCGCCGCGACGCTCGATCAGCTTCATCTCGTCTGGGCGAAGGCGGACGGCGATCTGCGCTCGTTCGGCAAGGGGCAGGCGCCGCAGGATGCGGATTATGCCACGCTCGCCACGGCGCTGCACGGCTGCTGCGCCGATCTGCTCGCGTTGCGCGTTCGCGCCGCCTACGCCGATCTGCTCGCGGCGGCGCTTGCCGTCGGGCGTGACTATGCCAATGCCTATGCGCGCGCGAAGCGGCGGCTGGGCGGTGTCGATTTCGACGATCTCATCCGCCGCACCGTCGCGCTGCTCCAGCAGCCCGGCATCGGCGAATGGGTGCGTTACAAGCTCGATCAGGCGACCGATCACATCCTGATTGACGAGGCGCAGGACACCAATCTCGGCCAATGGACGATCATCGACGCGCTCGCTGCCGAATTCTTCAGCGGCGAAGGCGCGCGTGGATCCGCCGTGCGCACCCTGTTCACCGTCGGCGATTTCAAGCAGGCGATCTTCGGCTTTCAGGGCACCGATCCGCTTTATTTCCGCTGGGCGGAGCGGCGTTTCCAGCAGATGGCGATCGATGCCCGCGATGAGGAAACCGGCGAGGGCACCGATTTCGCGCGACTGTCGCTGACGAACTCGTTCCGATCGACCCGGCCAGTGCTCGAATTCGTCGATGCCGCGATCGGGGCCTTGGGCGATCCCGGCCTCGGCGCGGTCGGCGATCTCGAACGGCATGGCAGCGAAGTGCCTGGGCCCGGTCGCGTGACGCTGTGGCCGCCGGTGATCGCGGGCGGCGATCCCGAGGACGAGGAAGGGTGGATCGACGACGCCACCCGCGGGCTCGCCATTCGCATCGCGCGCCAGGTGCGCGACTGGATCGACACCGGCGCGATGCTCGAAAGCCAGGGCCGCCCGATCCGGCCGGAAGACGTGATGATCCTCGTCAAGCGGCGGGGCGATCTCGCCGCGCTGCTCGTGGCGCGGCTTTATGCCGAGGGGGTGCCTGTGGCCGGCGTCGATCGCCTCCGCCTCAATGCCCCGCTTGGCGTGCAGGATCTGCTCGCCGCCGTCCGTTTCGTTCTCCAGCCCGATGACGATCTGTCGCTCGCCAGCCTGCTCGTCTCGCCGCTGCTCGGCTGGACGCAGGACGAGCTGATGGCCGCCGCCGCGCCCGATCGTCGCGGCAGCCTGTGGCGTCATTTGCGCGAGACCCAGCCCGCCGATCGGCTCGCCCCGCTGGAGGCGATGCTGGCGCGCGCCGATCTGACGACGCCGTACCAGTTTCTGGAGGAACTGCTTTCCGGCCCGATCGATGGGCGCCGCAAGCTGCTCCGCCGGCTCGGCCAGGAAGCGCGCGATCCGATCGAGGAACTGCTCAGCGCCGCGCTCGATTTCGAGAGCAATTCGGCGCCGTCGCTGCAATTGTTCCTCGACTGGTTCGATCGCGGCGATGTGGAGATCGTGCGCGATCCATCGGCGCCGCTCGATGCCGTGCGGGTGATGACCGCGCACGGCGCCAAGGGATTGCAGGCGCCGGTGGTGATCCTCGCCGACGCGACGGTCGATCCTGGCGCGGCGCCACGCGGCATCCTCAAATGGGCGCCGGAGGAGGGCGGCCCCGAAATCCCGATCATCCGCCCGCGCGCCGCCGAACGG
>JBQCEK010000286.1:0-2079 GCA_051960335.1 Sphingomonas sp. | reverse complement strand
ATGACCGCGACCGGCAAGATGAAGGTCGGCTATTTCACACAATATCAAGTCGAGGAGCTCGACACCGGCGACACCCCGCTCGAGCATATGACGCGCACGATGACCGGCGCGAGCCCGGCGGCGGTGCGCGCGCAGCTCGGCCGGTTCGGCTTTTCGGGCGACAAGGCGACGACCAAGGTCGGCAAGCTATCGGGCGGTGAACGCGCGCGGCTGGCGCTGGCGCTGATCACCCGCGACGCGCCGCACATGCTGATCCTCGACGAGCCGACCAACCATCTGGACGTCGACGCCCGCGAGGCGCTGGTCCAGGCGCTCAACAGCTATACCGGCGCGGTGGTCGTGGTCAGCCACGATCGCCACATGCTGGAAATGACCGCCGATCGGCTGGTGCTGGTCGATGGCGGCACGGCGCGCGAGTTCGACGGCAGCCTCGATGATTACATCGCGTTCGTCCTCGCCGGCGACAAGGGTGAGGCGAAGCCCAAGGCGGCGCGCAAGATCGACCGCAAGGCCGCCGCCGAAGCGCGCGAGCGCGACAAGGCGCTGCGCAAGCGCATCCGCGAGATCGAGGCCGAAACTGCGCGGCTCACCGAACAGCGCAGCGCAGTGGATCGCGCGATGTTCGATCCATCGAGCGCCGAACCCGCACTCGCCAAGCTGACGATGAGCGACCTGATGAAACGCCGCGCGGAATTGCAGGAGCGCCTCGACGCAGCCGAGGCCGAATGGCTGGAGGCGAGCGAGGCGGTGGAGACAGTGGACGCCTAAGCGGAGGCGACGATCGGCGACGTGTATTCGGGTTCGTGCGCGAATGGCAGGTCGTCGCCCTCTCGCAGTGCATCGAGCATTGCGGCAAAATCTGTCCTGCATCGAAAGCCAAGTCGCGACTCTGCATGCGATGGATCGTAAACGCGATCGATCGTTGTCGGCAGCGTCCAGCCTCGTTTGTCGTAAAGCGCCACCGCCCCGGGAAGTCTCTCAGCGATTAGAGTTGCGGCATCGTTCTTGAGCGCAGCGGCATCCTCACGCCCGAATGGCGGCGGCGCGGACAGAATGAAGGTATCGAAACCGAGGGCAGGCGCCCGATCGAGCGCGGCGAGGTGCGCGGCCACCGCATCGTCGACGGTCAGCCTTCGGTGCAGCAGCTCATTGGCCTTCATATTCTCACCGGACAAGGCGCGGTGGGTGTCGTCATCCTCAGGAAAAAAACGCGCCGTGCGGAGAATGACGACAGGAAGCCCGTGGTCCTGATAACAAAGCCGACACAATTGCTCCGCCGCCAGCTTGGTGACGCCGTAGATGTTGCGCGGTTCGAGCGGCGCCAGCGTCTCGTCGATCCAAGCCGCTGCGTCGCCCGCACCGTCACGGATCGCCTGCGAGATCATCAGCGAGGTCGTCGATGTGAACACGAAGCGGCTCGCCCCATGTGAGACAGCCGCCTCGAGCAGGTTGAGCGTACCCGTCACGTTCACATCAATGAAGGCCTGCGCCGGATAGCGGACAATATCCGGCTTGTGCAGCGCCGCCGCGTGGATCACCGCCTCAGGGCGGTGCTCGGCAAATATGCGATCGATTAATGCGCGATCGGCGACGCTGCCGACGATCGCAGTGTCAGGAGCCGGGACGACATCGAGCCCGACGACCTCGTGACTCGCGTGGCGTAGCGCGGGCGCAAGAAAGCGACCGAGCCAGCCCGAGCTGCCGGTCAGCAGAACCTTCATGTCACGCTGTCGCCATCGCCTCATATTTGGCGGTGGTCTTCGCCGCGACTTCGTCCGCCGTCACGCCGGGGGCGAGTTCCACGAGCCGGAAGGGGCTATCGTGATCAGGGCGCTGGAAAACACACAGGTCGGTGACGATCATGTCCACCACGTTCTTGCCGGTCAGCGGCAGCGTGCATTCGGGGATGAATTTGGCGTCGCCGTTCTTGCTCGTATGTTCCATTACGACGATGATCTTCTTGACACCGGCGACGAGATCCATCGCGCCGCCCATGCCCTTGATCATCTTACCCGGGATCATCCAGTTGGCGATGTCGCCATTCTCGGCGACTTCCATCGCGCCGAGCACGGCGAGATC
>JBQCEK010000285.1:0-5548 GCA_051960335.1 Sphingomonas sp. | reverse complement strand
CCCGATGGCCGGGCGCGAGGGCGACAAGGTCACCAGCCGCATGATCCGCGACCGCCTGATGCGCGAAGCGGAAAGCAACGTCGCGATCAAGGTCACCGAGAGCGCCGACAAGGACAGCTTCGAAGTCGCCGGCCGCGGCGAACTCCAGCTCGGCGTGCTGATCGAGACGATGCGCCGCGAAGGCTTCGAGCTCGGCATCAGCCGCCCGCGCGTGCTGTTCGGCCAGGACGAGGCGGGCAACCGCACCGAGCCTTACGAAACCGTGGTCATCGACGTCGACGACGAGCACTCGGGCACGGTCGTCGACAAGATGAACCAGCGCAAGGCCGAGATGACCGACATGCGCCCGTCCGGCGGCGGCAAGACCCGCATCACCTTCTCGGCGCCCTCGCGCGGCCTGATCGGCTATCATGGCGAGTTCCTGTCGGACACGCGCGGCACCGGCATCATGAACCGCCTGTTCGAGAAATACGGCCCCCACAAGGGCCAGATCGAGGGCCGCAAGAACGGCGTGCTGATCTCGAACGGCGCGGGCGAGGCCAACAGCTATGCGCTCGGTCCCTTGGAAGAGCGCGGCATCCTGTTCGTCGGGCATGGCGAGACGCTCTATGAGGGCATGATCGTCGGCGAGAATGCCAAGACGGATGACCTCGAAGTCAATCCGATGAAGGCGAAGCAACTGACCAACTTCCGCGCTTCGGGCGGCAAGGACGACGCGATCCGCCTGAGCCCGCCGAAGAAGATGACGCTGGAGCAGGCGATCGCCTATATCGACGACGACGAGATGGTCGAGGTGACGCCGAAGTCGATCCGCCTGCGCAAACGCCACCTCGATCCCCACGAGCGCAAGCGCGCGTCGCGGGCTAGGCAGGCCGCCTGATCCTGGCCGCCCGCGAATGGGCGGGCGACCTGGACTTTAACGAGGCGCTTACCGGGAAGCGGGGGTGGCGACAGGGATCGTCACGCCGCGACCGGCTTACGGTAGCGCGGCGCAGGGGTTCCCGTGCCGAAGCCCGGCAGCATCGCCATCCGCGCGGCATCATGGGCTTGCCATAAGCTCTCGTCTGCGAGTGGCGGAATCGTGACCGCTTCGCGACGATCGAAGCCGATCAGAGCCGCATCGACCAGATCGTCGACCGACATCACCGTTTCCGGCGGCATGGCATCAACGTCCTTGCCCGATCGTTCCCAGATTTCGGTTCTGGTCGCGGCCGGCAGAACCGCCTGCACATAGACGCCACGATCGGAAAGCTGATGGCCGAGCCAGCGGCTGACGGTCAACAGATGTGCCTTCGTGCCGTTATAGGCGCCGTCGAAACGCTCGACGACCAACCCGAGCACCGATGCGATGTTGACGATCGCGCCCTTCCCGCGGGTAGCAAAGGCGCGGCCGGCGGCAGCGGCGAGCCGCGTCGGGGCGGTGACGTTGAGGGCGATGAGCCGCGAAAGCTCCTCCGGATCGGCCGTGAGCAGATCGCCGTTGAGCGACATGCCGGCGTTGTTTACCAACAGCGTGATTGCCGGATCGTCCTCAAGCATCTTTTCAACGTGGGCCAGATCGGCTGGATCAGTCAGATCGGCGCGCAGCACGTCGATTGTTCGCCCGGTCTCCTGCCGCAGACGATCGGCCAACGCTTCCATCCGCTCGGTATTGCGGGCGGCGAGCACCAGATCGTAGCCGCGACGGGCCAGCCGGTCTGCATAGACCGCGCCGATCCCGCTCGACGCGCCGGTTATCAGCGCGGTTTCATTCAAATGAATCATCTCAAATCTCCCAGCACTCGACCTCTCGCCAAGTGACTTGCATTTTGATAGAGTTGTGACTATCATTCTGCAATGGACACAGAGAAATTATCTTTGGGGGCGTGCTCGATCGGCCGGGCGCTGGCTCGGGCGGGAGACGCATGGAGCATGCTGATCCTGCGCGACGCCGGGCTGGGGATGACTCGTTTTGATCAGTTCCAGAAAAATCTGGGCATCGCGCCCAATATCCTGACGCGACGGCTTGCCGATCTGACAGCGGCTGGCCTGTTGGCGCGCCGCCAGTACAGCGAGCGGCCGCCGCGATACGAATATGTGCTTACTGCCTGTGGGCGCGATTATTTGCCGGTGCTGCACGCGATCGGCGCGTGGGGGCAAAGCCATTTTGGCGATGCTCGGTCGAGCCGCCTGCTTAACGCGGCAACCGGCCAGCCGATCGAGCCTGTGGTCGTCGATCGAGCCACTGGACGCCCGCTCGACGAGATCGAGATTCGCCTAGAACTGCCCGATTAAATAGAGCTACGCGCTCATGGCCATCAGCCTTGCCCATTGATCGGGGCCAATGGGCGAGACCGAAAGCCGGGATTGGCGAAGCATCTCAAGATCGGCCAACGCGCGCTCCGCCTTCATCGCCTTCAGCGTCACTGGATGGGCAAGGGGCTTGACCGGTTTCACGGCGACCGAGGCCCAGGATCCGTCCGCGCCGTCCGGCTTCCACGCGCGCGTGATTTGCATCACGCCCACCGCGGCTTTCTCCTTGCCGCTATGGTAGAACAGAGCTTCGTCGCCGGGCTGCATCGCCTTCAGATGCAGCCGCGCGGCGGGATTGCGGACGCCGTCCCACTCGGTCGCGCCGTCGCGCAGGAGATCGGCCCAACTGTATGATTCGGGTTCCGATTTCATCAGCCAATAAGCCATCGCCGTCCCTTTCAGCCTAAACCGCTGCTTAACGCCTCATTCCGAACGAGTTCAGCACGACTCGTGCAAAAGGGAAACAGTGAGCCGGACTGAGCGTTTTGCAGCCACGCAGTATCGAGCTTGCGCGTGATTGGAGGTTCGAGATGAAGACGTTCTTGAAGAAGGCAACCCTTGGCGTGGCGCTGGGCGCGGCGACCCTGGCGATGGCGGCGACGCCGGCAGAGGCGCAGCGTTACCGCCACTATGGCCATTACCATCATGGCGACACCACCGGCGCCGCCATTCTGGGTGGTCTCGTCGGCCTGGGCGTCGGTGCGGCGATCGCATCGGATCACCGCGACCGTTATTATGACGACGGCTATTACGCGCCGCCGCCCCCGCCGCCCCCGGGCTATTATGGCGACGGTTACTACGAATATCGCTATGATTACCGGCCGCGCTGCTACGTGCAGGACCGCTGGGATCCCTATTACGGACGCCACGTGCGGGTTCGTGTTTGCCGCTAAGGACGAAGGGGCGCGGGAAAGCCGATTTCCCGCGCCACTTTTCTTTGCGTCGGGCGCCGATTTGCGCCATGAGCGCGCGCCATGACCGAAACCAACGCTTCAGATACGCCGCCTGACCACCTGTCGATCAATCCGCGCAGCCCGTTTTTCGATCAGGCCGCGCTCGAACGCGGGATCGGGATTCGCTTCAAGGGCAGCGAACGCCATGACGTCGAGGAATATTCGATGTCCGAGGGATGGATTCGCGTTGCGCTGGGCAAGAAGGTCGATCGCCACGGCCAGCCGCTAACGATCAAGCTGAGCGGCCCGGTGGAAGCCTGGTTTCAGGACGGCGCGGCCGCCGAGACGCCCTCCGCCGACTGATCGGCTTCAGGCGAGCTCGTCTTCCAGCGCGCGCTGAATGGACGGGCTGGCCGGCTCTACGGCCTCGTCCGGCATGCGCGCCCAGCCGCGCGGCCCCAGCATCTCGATCGGGCGGTAGCGCGTCTTGTACGCCATCCGCGTCGATCCCTCGATCCAATAGCCCAGATAGACATAGGGCAGGCCAACCGCGCGCGAGCGCAGGATATGGTCCATGATGACATAATTGCCGAGCCCGCGGCGCTCCGGATGATCGGCCTCGAAGAAGCTGTAGATCATCGACAGGCCATCTGCCTGCTGATCGGTCAGGCACGCGCCGACCAGGCGTCCGCGCCGGCCATCGACCGAGGGCTCGCGATATTCGACGACGAAGGAATTGACCGGGCTATGCTCGACCATGTCGGCATAATCCCCTTCGTCCATCCCCGCCATGCCGCCGCCGGGATGGCGCGCCGACAGGTAGCGGCGGAGCAGTTGGAATTGCTCTTCGGTCGCCCAGGCGCGACAGGCGGTGACTTCGAGATCGTCGTTGCGCTTCAGCTGCTTGCGCTGGCTGGCGTTGGGGGTGAACTCGTTGGCGACGACGCGCACCGAGACGCAGGCCGAGCAGCCGGCGCAGCTCGGGCGGTAAGCGACCGATTGACTGCGCCGAAAGCCGATCCGGCCCAGCGCGTCGTTGAGCTCACCGGCGTGCGGGCCGTTCAATTCGGTAAACACCTTCCGTTCCTGCCGGCCGGGCAGATAGGGGCAAGGCGAGGGGCTGGTGACGAAAAAGCGCGGAAACCGAAACGGCGCTGTCATGATCCCTATTCCCCAATGCGACGCGGGAGGGCGTCTTTTCGAGGGGCATTATGAATCAAGCGATTCGTGATGAAAAGCGGCTTTACCATGAAAGAGGGTTAACGCCGCGAGCGCATCTATTGGGCGTCGTCATTCGCGGCGCGCCCCCGGGGACCCGCCTCAGCGTCCTGGTGCGACCCGAGGGCTCACAAATTCTTGGATAAACCCTAAGCGGACGCTGAGACGAGCTTGGGAACTTGTTATGCGCTATTGTAACGCGGCGCGGCGCGCGAACCAATGCCGTCAGACTCGGTTCGCCGCAGCGTTGATTCGGTTCGTCACAATATTATCAATTATCAGGCCAATTCGACCTGGCTGACTTCATAATGCGCGTCGCGCAGCGCCTGGATCAGTCGATCGAGATGCGCCCGATCGCGGGTTTCGCACTCGATGTCGGTGATCAGGCCCTTGGCCGGCAGGGTGGTGAAGACGCGCTGATGGTAAACCTCGATGATGTTCACGCGCTGTTGCTCGAAGATATGCGCCACTTTGAACAGCGCGCCGGGCTGATCCTGCAGCCTGATGCGTAGCCGGGCGAGCCGGCCCGATCGCGCGAGATCGCGCAGCAGCACGTTGGCGAGCAGCCGCGTATCGATGTTGCCGCCGCATAGCACCACGCCGACCGTCTTGCCCTTGAAGCGCTCGGGATAGGCGAGCAGCGCGGCAAGGCCGGCGGCGCCGGCGCCTTCCACCACGGTCTTCTCGATCTGCAGCAGCAGGCTGACGGCTTCCTCAAGGCTGCGCTCGCTGACCAGGACGATATCATCGACCAGCGCCTCGACCATCCTTGCGGTAATGCCGCCGGGCTCCTTGACCGCGATGCCCTCGGCCAGCGTATCGCCCTCGCACGCCATGTGCGTGCCGTTCAGGCGATTGTACATCGAGGGGAACAGTTCCGCCTCGACGCCGATCACCTCGACCGGATGATCGGCCGACTTGGCGACCGTCGCCATGCCGGAGATCAATCCGCCGCCGCCGATCGGGGTGACGAACGTGTCGATCGCCGGCACGTCCTCCAGCATTTCCTTGGCGGTGGTGCCGGCGCCGGCGATGATCCGCGGATCCTCGAACGGCTGGACGAAGGTGTAGCCGCGCTGCGCCTCCACCACACCCGCAAGGGCAAAAGCCGCCTCGAACGTGTTTCCCTGCAACACCACCACCGC
>JBQCEK010000284.1:0-6800 GCA_051960335.1 Sphingomonas sp. | reverse complement strand
GGGCATGGCCTTGCACGGCTATGATCCCGTCCGTGCCGACGCGCCGCCGACCTTTATCGTACAGGCCGAGGACGATCCGGTTGACGACGTGCGCAATTCGATCAGTTATTTCCTGGCGCTGAGAGCGGCGAAGGTGCCGGCCGAAATGCACATCTACGCGCACGGCGGCCATGCCTTCGGATTGCGGCCGACCGACCAGCCGATCACGCATTGGCCAACGCTCGCCGAACAATGGCTGCGCACGATCGGCGCGCTGCAGAAGCCATGATCGCGCGGCCGATCAGGCGCGGAAATCGTCCGATTTGCCGCCGGTCTTGCTGACCAGGCGAACGCTTTCCACCACCATCGCCTTGTCGATCGCCTTGGCCATGTCATAGATCGTCAGCAAGGCGATCGAGGCGGCGGTGAGCGCTTCCATCTCGACGCCGGTCTTGCCCTCGGTCGCGCAAGTCGCGGTGACGGTGACGCCGGCGTCGTCCGCAGCGAGATCGACCGCCACGCGCGTCAGCGGCAGGGGATGGCACAGCGGGATCAGATCGGCGGTCTTCTTCGCGGCCATGATGCCGGCGAGGCGGGCGACCGCGAGCACATCGCCCTTCGCCGCGGCGCCATCGCGGATCGCGCGCGCGGCGGCCGCCGACATGGTGATCCGGCCGGTCGCGACCGCCTCGCGCGCAGTGACAGGCTTGCCGCCGACATCGACCATGCGCGCGGCGCCGCGATCGTCGATATGGGTGAGATCGGTCATCCGACCAGCGCGCGCGTGGCGGCTTCCAGATCGCCCTGCCGCATCAGCGCTTCGCCGATCAGGAAGCAATGGACGCCGCGCGCCGCCATCGAATCGAGATCGGCGCGAGTCATCAGGCCGCTTTCGGCGACGAAGGTGCATCCGGCCGGCGCGCGATCGACGAGTTCATAGGTCTTGTTGAAATCGACCGTGAAATCCTTGAGATTGCGATTGTTCACGCCGATCAACCGCGATCGTAGCTTCGCCGCTCGATCAAGCTCTTCCTCGTCATGCACCTCGACCAGCACGTCCATGCCGCATTCGATCGCCGCCGCCTCTAGCTCGGCGAGTTCGGAATCCTCCAGCGCCGCGACGATCAGCAGGATCGCATCGGCGCCCATCGCGCGCGCTTCGGGCACCTGCCACGCATCGATCATGAAATCCTTGCGCAGCACCGGCAGGCGGCAGGCGGCGCGGGCCGCGATCAGCGCCTCGGCCGAGCCTTCGAACCAGCGCTCGTCGGTCAGCACGGACAGGCAGGCGGCGCCGCCGGCCTGATAGTCCCTGGCGTGCGCCGCAGGATCGAAACTGGCGCGGATCAGGCCCTTCGACGGGCTTGCTTTCTTGATCTCCGCGATCAGCGCATGGCCGGTTTTCGCCTTGGCATCCAGCGCGACGCGGAAGCCGCGCGGCATCGACTGCGCCTTGGCGGCGGCCTCGATCTCGCTGAAGGGAATGCTGGCCTTGCGCGCGGCGACTTCGGCGCGCTTGGTCTCGAGAATACGGTCGAGCATCGTCGTCATGAATAAGCGATCCAGCGGTCGAGCAGCCTGTCTGCCGCGCCGCTATCCAACGTCTCGGCGGCGATGGCAACGCCTTCGACCAAGTCCGCCACGCGCCCGGCGACGATCAGCGCAGCTGCGGTGTTGAGCAATACCGCGTCGCGATAGGCGCCGGGTTCGCCGCGAAGCAGGCGGCGCAGGGCGGCCGCATTGAACGCCGGATCACCGCCGTGGATGGCGATGATCGGATGGCGCGGCAGGCCGGCGTCCTCAGGTGCGATCCGGCGTGGGAGATCGATGCAGCCGACCGACACCGCGATCGTCGGCCCAGCGCCGGAGACCTCATCCAGCCCTTCTTCGCCGGAGACGACCAGCGCCGCTTCGGTGCCGAGCTGTTCGAGCGCGGTGGCATAGACGGGGGCGTAATCGGGCCGGGCGATGCCGATCAGCTGGCGCGTGACGTGCGCCGGATTGGCGAGCGGCCCCATCAGGTTGAAGATCGTGCGTTTGCCGATGCGGCGGCGGATCGGCGTGATCCGCTTCATCGCCGGATGATGATTGGCGGCGAACAGGAAGGCGATGCCGAGATCGGCGAGCGTCGCTTCGGCAAGTGCGCCGGCGCGTTCCATATCGAGGCCCAGCGCCTCCAGCGTATCGGCCGCGCCCGCCTTCGACGACGCGGCGCGATTGCCGTGCTTGGCCACCGGCACGCCGGCCGCGGCGACGACGAGGCTGACGGCGGTGGAGACGTTCAGCGTGTGGTGGCCGTCGCCGCCGGTGCCGCACACGTCGATCGCGCCCGGCGGCGCATCGATCGGGATCAGCCGATCGCGCAGCGCGCGGGCGGCCTCGGCGATTTCGATGGCGGTTTCGCCGCGTTCGGTGAGCCCGATCAGGAAATCGGCGATGTCCTGCTCGCTGGTCCGCGCATCAAGGATGTCCGCGAACGCCTGAGCCGCGGTTTCGCGCGACAGCGGCGAGCGGGGATCAGGAAGAACGGGCAGCGCGGTCACGCGGCCCGTTTCGTGGCAATGCCCGCAAGATCGAGGAAATTGGCGAGCAGCGCGTGGCCATGCTCGGTGGCGATGCTTTCCGGGTGGAACTGGACGCCGTGGATCGGCAGCATCTGATGGCGAAGCCCCATCACCGCGGCATCGCCGGCAGTGGCGTTGACGGCCAGGCAATCGGGCACGTCCTCGACGATCAGCGAATGATAGCGCGTGGCGGTGAACGGCGAGGGGAGGCCGGCGAACACGCCGCTGCCATCATGGCTGACCGGCGACGTCTTCCCGTGCATCAGCCCGCCACGGACGACGCGGCCGCCGAAATGCTGGCCGATCGCCTGATGGCCGAGGCACACGCCGAGCAGCGGCTTGCCGGCATCGGCGCAGGCCGCGACGAGATCGAGCGAAATGCCCGCTTCGTTGGGCGTGCAGGGGCCGGGGGAAATCAGGAAAGCATCGGCCCCGGTGGCGATCGCCTGCGCCGCGCTCAGGGCGTCGTTGCGCTCGACGCGCACGTCGGCGCCCAGCTCCATCAGATAATGGACCAGGTTCCAGGTGAAGCTGTCGTAATTGTCGACGACCAGGATCATGTCGCGCGCCATAGCCGATGCGCCGCTGAGCGCAACAGGGGGGCGTGTCACCGTCATGCCTTGGATTTGCCCGTATTGATCCCGACATAGTATTCAGGCGGGAGCAATCGTCGCCGGTGGACGTTGAGAGATCAGGAGAACCCGCCCATGTTTCGCACCCTCGCCGCGCTATCGCTGCTGATGACGCCCGCCGCCGTGGTGGCACAGACATCGGGCAACACTCGTACCCTGGCCGAGGCCCAGGCCAGCGCGCCCGACGGCCAGGCCCAGGCGCAACAGCAGGACGATCAACTCGCCGAATCGAACAAGCCGCCGCAGCGCGTGCGCAGCGTGACGCTGGTGGGTGAGCAGAAATGCCCGAAATCGACCGCTGACGAAATCGTCGTCTGCTCGCGCGTCGGCGAGGGCGAGCAATATCGAATCCCCTCCAAATTCCGCCAGCTGCCCGATCCCGCCGCCAACAATAGCTGGGTCAATCGCACGGCGGTGATCGATCAGGTCGGCCGGGAAGCGGCGGGCCTGCCGGATACCTGCTCGGTGGTCGGATCGGGCGGCCAGACCGGCTGCGCGATGCAGCAGATGAAGCAATATTCGGCCGAAAAGCGTGCCCAGCAGCGCGAGCAGGATTCGATTCCCTGACGGTGGCCTGACTTACTGGCCGAAGCCGGGCTCCGCGGCGCGAGCGACGGCTTCGCGCGCGGCGGCGAGCAGCGCGCCGGCCTTCGCCTCGCATTCGCGCTGTTCATAGGCTGGATCGCTGTCCGCGACGATGCCGGCGCCGGCCTGGACGTGCATGACGCCGTCCTTCACCACCGCGGTGCGCAGGACGATGCACGAATCCATCGATCCGTCCGGCGAGAAATAACCAACCCCACCGGCATAGGCGCCGCGCACTTCGGGCTCCAGCGCCGCGATGATCTGGCACGCGCGCACCTTGGGCGCGCCGGAGACGGTGCCGGCGGGAAAACCTGCGAACAGCGCATCCAACGCATCCTTGGCGGGATCGAGCGTGCCGACGACGTTCGACACGATGTGCATGACATGGCTGTAGAATTCGATGCCGTAACTGTCCGTCACGCGGACGCTGCCGGGCGTCGCGACGCGGCCGACATCGTTGCGGCCGAGATCGAGCAGCATCAGATGCTCGGCCCGTTCCTTGGCATCCGCCAGCAGATCGGCGCGATTGGTTTCGTCCTCGGCCGCCGTCCGGCCGCGCGGGCGCGTGCCGGCGATCGGCCGGATCGTCACCTCTCCGTCACGCACGCGGACGAGGATCTCGGGGCTGGAGCCGATCAGCGAAAAGCCGGGCAGATCGAGATGATAGAGGAAGGGCGAAGGATTGATCCGCCGCAGCGAGCGATAGAGCTCGAACGGCGGCAGGGTGAAGGGCGCGGTGAAGCGCTGCGCGAGCACGACCTGAAAGATGTCGCCCGCGACGATATAATCCTTCGCCTTGAGCGCCATCGACTTGTAGCGCGCGGGATCGAGCGCCGGCGTGTAATCGACCGGCGGATGTTCGGTGCGTACGGGCGGCGGCAGCGGCGTGCCGGCCAGCCGCGCAGCCACCGCTTCGAGCCGATCGGTCGCTGATGCCAGGATCGCCTCGGGTGCACGGACATCGTCCGGCCAGACGGGGGCGACCATGAACAGCGCGTCGGCGAGGCGATCGAAAATCAGGATCGTCGTCGGGCGAACGAACACCATGTCGGGCAGGCCGAGCGGATCGACCGCCGGCCGCGACAGCTTTTCGACCAGGCCGAACGTCTCATAGCCGAAATAGCCGACGAGACAGGCCAGCGCGCGCGGCAGTTCATCGGGCACCGCCATCCGGCACGCGGCGACGAGGCCGCGCAGCGCGGCGAGGGTGGGCTCCGCGCAGGGTTCGAACGCCGATCGATCGGTGAGCCAATGGCGGTTGATCGTCGCCGTTTCGCCATCCGCGCGGAAGATGAGATCGGGGGCGAGGCCGATCAGGCTGTGGCGGCCGCGCGTCGCGCCGCCCTCGACCGATTCGAGCAGGAAGTCGCCGCGTCCCGGCTCGATCAGCTTCAGCGCGGCGGCGACCGGCGTTTCGGTGTCGGCGACGTGCCGCCGCCAGATCAGCGCCGGCTTGCCCGCCGCCAGCGCGGCGCGCGCCGCCTCCAGGCCGAAGGTCGCGCCCGTATCAGGGCTGGGCATCAGCGCCGCTGCCGAGCAACTGGCTGCGAACCTGCGCGATGGCGGCGTCGTTCTTCTTCACGCCGACCCTCTGGCGCACCGCGGTCGCGAATTCCTCGGTATATTCGCGGCCGACGAAATTGCCGAGATCGGTGCGGGTCGCCTGGACGACATTTGGTTTGCCCGAGGCGTCACCGTGCTGGATCGTATCGGTATAGACGATCAGCCAGCCGGCATTCTGCGGCGCTTCGAGCACCTTGGCGGTCTTAGCCGGGGTGCTGAACATCAAGGCGAGCGGCGGCGGCGCGCCCTGCGGGTTGGCGGCAAGCTGCGCACGCGTGGCGTGCACCGGCTCGATCGGCGGCAGGGGCAGCTTCGCGGCGGCGAATGCCTCGCGCATCGATTGCCCCTTGTTGACGGCATCGACGATCGCGGTCGCCGCCTTGTGCGCCGCCTGGGCCGCACGATCGAGCGCGAAATCGCTGCTCACGGCGTTCCTGATCTTGGCCAGCGGCTGCGGCGCGGCGGGCACGATCTTGCCGAGCGCGGCGATGGCGAACGAGCCATCCTGTCCGATCTGGACCAGTTCGGGGCTGTCGCCGGGCTGCGCATCGAATCCGGAGGCGATCACCTGGCTCAGCTGCGGATCAGGCTTGCTTGCGGGATTGGTGGGATCCACGCCGGCCGCCGTGACGGGGCCGATTTGCTGCGCCTGAAGCTTCTGATCGGCGACGACTTCGTCAAAGGTCGCCCCGCCGGTCAACGCGTCGTCCATCTTGTCGTGGAGCTTGCCGAGCAGATCGTTGAGGTTTTGCGCGGTGATTTCCTTGGCCAGCGTGTCATGCGCCTGGGCGAGCGTCTGGCCCGGCACCTGGGTGATCTTCTCGATCCGGGCGACGGTCCAGCCGAACGGCGTTTTGATCGGCCCGATCACCGCGCCCTGCTTGCCGGCAAACGCCGCATTGGCAAGATCGGCGGAGGTCTGTTTCAGGTAATCGGCCTTGGTCACGTCGCTGATCGTCGATGCTTCGAGGCCGGCGGCCTTGGCGGCGGCATCGATCGACGTGCCGGCAGCGATCTTCTTGACCAGCGCGTCGGCGGCGCTCTGATCGGCGAGCACGAGCTGCTTGATGGTGCGCTTCTCGGTCGGCTGGAACCGCGCCTGCTGCGCCTGATAGGCTTGCGCGATCTGCGCGTCGGTGGCGGCGGCCTGCGCCTTCACGACATCGGGCGTGACGACGGCGTAGCGCACGATGCGGCGCTCGGGCACGGTGTAGCGATCGATGTGGCGCTTGTAATAGGTGGCGAGTTCCTGATCGGTCGGCGCCGGGCCGGCGGGCATCGCCTTGGTCGGCACGAAGCCGATCATGCCGCTGCGCTGTTCGAGCAGCAGTGAGGCGTAGGGCATGGCCAGCCGCTCGGGCACCTGGCGAGCGCCGGTGGTCGCCGTCGTCAGCATCTGGGCGTAGGTATCCTGGGCGATTTCGGCGCGAACGCCGGCATCGGTCAAGCGCTGCTGCTGCAACAGCTGCTGGTAGAG
>JBQCEK010000283.1:0-2180 GCA_051960335.1 Sphingomonas sp. | reverse complement strand
GTCGAGCA
Organism: Sphingomonas sp.; assembly: GCA_051960335.1. Lineage (GTDB taxonomy): Bacteria > Pseudomonadota > Alphaproteobacteria > Sphingomonadales > Sphingomonadaceae > Sphingomonas. The sequence continues at coordinate 2,172 of JBQCEK010000283.1, read as the reverse complement.
GGATCGCCTGGCTCATCGGCACCAGCGCGGCGCCGAAGATGCCCTGAAGCAACCGGAAACCGACCAGCTCGCCAAGCGACGTGGCGATGCCGCACAGTCCCGAAGCAATAGTGAAGCCGACGATCGAATAGAGCATCAGCCGCTTGCGACCGAACCGCCCGGCGAGCCAGCCGGTGAGCGGCGTCATGATCGCGGCGGCGACGATGTACGAAGTCAGCACCCAGGTGATCTGATCCTGCGACGCCGAGACGCTGCCCTGCATGTGCGGCAGCGCGACGTTGGCGATCGTGGAGTCGAGCGAGTTCATCACCGTCGCGGCCATCACGGACGCGGTGATGAACCGGCGCGTCCCCGCGGCCGGATATTGGGCGGCCTCCGCGCTCATTGCCGTGCGGCGGCGCTCTGCGGCTGACCGGCGGGCGCGGTGGGCGGCGTATCGGGGCCGAACAGGTGGCGCTTGTGCCCGGTATCCACCGTCACCTCGACGCTGAGCCCGGCGTGGAGGGGCACGTCCGTCGGCGGATTATCGATCGCAATATCGACCGGCAGGCGCTGGACCACCTTCACCCAGTTGCCGGTGGCATTCTCGGCCGGCAGCACCGCGAAGCTGTTCCCCGTGCCGGGCGAGAAGCTTTCGACGTGACCCTTCAGCTTGAGATCGGGATAGGCATCGATCTTGATCGTCGCCGGCTGGCCGAGCCGCATGTAGCGGAGCTGATTTTCCTTGAAGTTCGATTGCACCCAGATGCGCGTGCCGGCGAGCGTGAACACCGGCTTCGACGCCTGCACATAATCGCCGACCTGAAGCTGATCGACATTGGCCGCGATGCCATCCTGCGCGGCGCGGATCACGGTGTAGGAAAGATTGAGCTTCGCCTGATCGAGCGCGGCCTGCGCCTGCTGCACGCCGGGCTGCTGATCGACCGGCGCATTGATGTTGCCGGTCAGCTGCGCCTCGATGCTGGCGTTCGCCTGGTTGGTGCTCTGGATCGCGGCGCGGGCGTTTTGCAGCGCGAGCACGGCCTGATCATATTGCGCCTGGCTGGAAATTCCCTCGGCGAGCAGTTCCTTCTGCCGCGCTGCCTCACGCTCGGCATAGGTGACCTTGTCGCGCGCGGCCGAGAGCTGGGATTGGCCTTGCCGGTAATTGGCGCGCAGCGAGCCGACCTGCGTGCGCGCCGCGGCCAGCGCCGCCTCCGCCTGATCGACCGCGGTCTGATAAGGTGCGGGATCCAGCCGGAACAGCACATCGCCCTGCTTGACGCGCTGGTTGTTCTGCACCTCGACCGCAATCACCCGGCCGGCGACATTGGGGCTGACCGAGACGAGCCCCGATTGCAGGAACGCGTCGTCGTTCGATTCATAGCGGCCGCCGTGCAGATAGAAGAATAACGCGCCGATCAGGATCACGATCGGCGCGGCGAGCAGCAACGGCTTGCGCAGGCTGCGCTTGCGGCGATCGGCGGCGATATCCGCGCGCTCTTCCTCGATGAATTCATCCCCGACGACATCGTGACCTTCGATCTGGGGTTCGCCGTTACGAAGGCGCTGATCGGTTTCAAACGAAGGCGAGCGGTCTGCCACGGTCTTACCCCTGTCGGATATTGTTATCGGCAACATGAATGCGTCGCCGAAAACGCAGCAACGCACGAGCGACGGATTTGGATATAGTGCGCTGCACCATTAGACCTAATGATATTTGGTCCTTTCGTGTATGAACCACATTCATGGTTGAGGTTGATCTGAATCTGCTGCGCGTGTTCGACACGCTGTATGAGCTGCGCAGCGTCACGCGGGCCGCGTCGCGGCTGGGGCTCACGCAATCGGCGGTCAGCCACGCGCTCGGCCGTCTGCGCCGCGCCATCGACGATCCGCTGTTCGTGCGCGCGCCGGGGGGATTGCAGCCGACCGCGCGCGCCGTGGAGATGGCGCCGGGCGTCCGCGAGGGACTTGTGCAGCTGCGCGGCGCGCTATCGCCCACCCTGTTCGATCCGGCCAGCGCGGTGCGCCGCTTCACCATCGCGGCGGGATCCTATTTCTGCGTGCTGCTGGTGCCCGAGTTGATCGCGCGCGTCCGCGAGCTTGCCCCCGGCGTGATGGTGCGCATTCAGCCGCTGGGACCCGATCTCCTTTCCGAGCTCGACGAAAGCAGCGTCGATCTGGCGCTCGGCG
>JBQCEK010000282.1:0-8976 GCA_051960335.1 Sphingomonas sp. | reverse complement strand
TAACGCCAAATAAGCGGGGAGGGTATAATGAATCGGCGGCAGTTTGTGGCGAGCGCGGCGTCGCTCGGAATCGTCGGCATCTGGGCGACGCGATCGGGCGCGGCGCCGTCGCGCATCCAGTGGCGCGAGGATCGGGCGCTCTATCCCCACGGTGTCGCGTCAGGCGATCCAGACGAGCATAGCGTCGTGCTGTGGACCCGGCGTCCGTTCGACACGGACAAGCGTAGGGCGCTGACGGTGGAAGTGGCGCTCGATGCCGACTTCCAGCGAGTCGTCGCCACCGCGCGTGCGCCGGTTCTGGCCGCGGCAGACTGGACGTGCCGCGCGCTCGTCGGCGGGCTTTCGCCGGCGACGACCTATTGGTACCGCTTTACCGATGACAGCGGCGCTGGCAGCCGGATCGGGCGCACCATCACCGCACCCAGCGCCGACGATGCCCGTCCCGTCCGCTTCGCCTTCGTGTCGTGCAACAGCGTCAACGAAGGCAAGCAAAACGCCTATCGGCGGATGATCTGGGAGGATGAGCGCGCGCCCGATGATCGCAAGCTGGGCTTCGTGCTGCATCTGGGCGACTTCATCTACGAAGTGGTCGAGTATCCCGAAGAAACGCCGCATCGCTATGCGCGCACCGTTTATGATCTCGGCCACATTCCCGATGCGCGCAAGGTCGGCAATTTCTACGTGCCGACCAATCTCGCCGGCTATCGCCATGTCTACCGCGCGCATATCGATGATCCCGACATCCAGGATGCGCGTGCCCAATTCCCGTTCGTGTGCGTCGGCGACAATCACGAATTTTCGTGGATGGGCTGGCAGAGCTTCATCAAATATCCCGGTAGCGGCGTCGAGCCGGCGCAACCGCTGCGCGTCGCCGCCAACCAGGCGTGGTGGGAATATATTCCCTCGCGCGTGCGCAAGGCATCCGGCGTCGGGCTCGATCAGTTCGGACCGCCTGCGGTGGAGAAGGCCCCGATCGATACGTTCGATGATGACGGTTTCGGCGCGGAAGCCAACAACCGCACGGCAGTCGGCAGCATGACCGCCTATCGCGCGCTGCGTTACGGCCGGCATGTCGAGCTGATCCTGACCGACTTCCACAGTTACAAGATGGCCGACCCGACCGATCGGCCGGAAGCGGCGGCGCTCGATTCCGGCGAATATCCCGTCATCCCGCAGGAATGGATGGAGATCGTCGATGGCGGCAGGGACTATGCCGGCGGCAAGCCGCCCACCACCATCGCGATCGGCGACAAGACCATCCCCAATTATCGCAAGGACGAGGCCCCGTTCACGGTGCTTGGCCGCGAGCAAAAGGCCTGGCTGAAGGATCGCCTGACCGGATCGACCGCGACGTGGAAGATCTGGGGCGCGACCAACGGCACGCTCGACATGCGGACCGATCCGCAGAACCTGCCAGCCGGCCTGGTGAAGACGAAATGGCCGGGTGAGGGATTCGGCACCTTCGGCGGCGGCGATTTCAGCGGCGCATTCGCCGAGCGCGCGGAAATCTACGACCTTGTGCGCGATCACAATGTGTCGGGCTTCGTCACGGTATCGGGGGATCGACACAGCTTCTGGGCGGGCTATGCGGCGCCAACGCTCCCGCCCGCCGGGTTCGACCCGGTGGGGATCAGCTTCATCGTGGGCTCAATCTCTGCCCCGGGGCTTGGCGAGGCCGCGGAGTATATGAAGGAGTCGCCGTTGCTGCCGCTGTTCGTTCGCAAGACGCCAGGCGCCGCGCCCGAGCATACCATCAACCTGACGATCAAGCGCGGTGTGCGCGCGGCGCTGGACTATGCCGTGAACGGCGACATTGCGAAGGCGAGGGCGCTGACGAACCCCGACGTCGCGCCGCACCTCGAGTTCGTTGATATGGCCGGGCACGGATATGCGGTCGTCACCGCCGGCGCCGATGCAATCGACACCGAGTTCGTCTGCGTGGTCCGTCCGATTACGCGCGCGACAACACCCGACGGGGGCCCGCTGCGCTACCGCGTGTCGCACCGCGCCGCGATGTGGCAACCGGGCGCGCGGCCGACGCTGGAACAGCGCATGATGGAAGGCGACGCCAAGCTGTCCGTTTGACGAGCAGGCAAGCCATCCCGGAGCCGGTGTTCAGTCCGCTCGCGGGCATCCCATAGCCGTCCGGTCAGCGTCGCCGAGAAGAAAATTCTCGTGCTGCTGACGGAAGCGGCGAGATCGGGCATCTTGGGGGCATTCGCATGGAACCGATGTCGCCTCAATTGATCGGGTGGGTCAGCCGCCACATCCTGCCGTATGAGCCCCAATTGCGCCGTTGGCTGACCCGCAGCTTTCCCGCCGTCGATGTCGATGATGTCGTTCAGGAAACCTATTGCCGGCTCGCTGGATTGGCACAAACCGATCATATCCTCGATCCGCGCAGCTATTTCTTCCAAACGGCCCGCAACATCGTGCTGGCGCAGATCCGGCGGACGCGCGTCGTCCGGATCGAGGCGGCGAGTGGCCTGGGCGAGTTCGATGGCGCCATTCCCGACGATGATTTCTCACCTGAGCGCATCGTCGCCGGGCGTTTCGCACTCGCGCGGGTAGAGCGGCTGATCGCGGCTCTGCCCGAACGCGCGCGGATCGTGTTGCGCATGCGCAAGATCGACGATCTCAGCCAGCGCGAGATCGCCGCGCGGCTCGGCATCAGCGAGACAATCGTGGAGAATGAAGTCAGTCGCGGACTGCGCCGTGTGCTCGACGCGATGAGCGAGGACGAGCGGGACGAAATGCCGCATCGGCGGCGACCCAGGATAGCCGGCCCCAACCGGCGGAGGCAGCGATGATCGACGATCTCGCCTGCCAATGGTGCGCGCGGATCGACCGCGGCCTCGACGATGCCGAGCGTGCCGCCCTCGACGCCTGGCTCGCCGAGGACGGGCGCCATCGCGGTGCCTTGCTGCGCGCGCAAGCGGCGCTCAGCTTGCTCGATCGTGCCCGCGCCCTGAACGGTGTTGATGATCGCCCGCCCGAGGGACTCGATCGGCGGCGCGTGATGCTTGCGGGCGTGGTCGGCGCGGCGGCCGCCGCGGCGGCGGGCGGCGTTGGTCTGCGCTTGCTGACGCGCGGAACGCCCATCGTCACGACGGTCGGTGAAATCCGCCGGCTGCCGCTCGAGGATGGCTCGCTGGCGGTCGTGAATAGCCGGACGCGGCTGCGCGTCCTGTTCAGCGATGACCGGCGCGATGTAGAGCTTGGCCAGGGCGAGGCCTGGTTTCAGGTGGCCAAGAACAAGGCGCGGCCCTTCACCGTGGCGGCGGGCCCGGTGCGCGTGCAAGCGGTGGGCACGGCTTTCGACGTGCGTCGCCGGGACGCGGCCTCCGAAGTCGTCGTCACCGAGGGCGTCGTGAAAATCTGGTCGACGGCTTCGTCGGCCGATCCGATCTTCGTCGCCGCGGGTCACCGAGCCCTGGTCAGCGACAATGCCGGCGTCGAACTCGCCGCGGTGCCGCCAGCGGCGAGCGATCAGCAACTCGCGTGGCGAAGTGGACTGATCGTGCTCGACGATATGACGCTGGCGGCGGCGGCGGCCGAGTTCAACCGATATCACGATCGCCAGCTCGAAGTGGATCCGGCGCTCGCTCGACGGCGGGTGGTCGGTTGGTTCCACACCGACGATCTGGACGGGTTCGCCAATGCGAGCGCGGCGATGGTCGGCGGTCGGGTCGAGCGAACGTCGAACGTCATTCGCATCGTGGAATGAATTTCGCCGACGGCTGACGGAAATGTGGCGGCCGCGCATCTTGGAGGGCGCGGCACGAGATCGCAAACTTTATGAGGGGAACATTCATGCGTTTTGGCGGCCAGGCATCATTCGGGTCGATTTCCTTCGCTGCGCTTGCCGTGGCGACGTGCGCTGTCCCGGCGGCGCCAGCGTTCGCGCAGGCCGCGGCAAGACAGTTCGATGTTTCCGCGCAGCCGGCCTCCACCGGGATTGTCGCCTTCGCACAGCAGGCCGGCATCCAGGTCCTCGCGCCGGGCGACGCGACGGCCGGAAAGCGCGTCGCGACCGTGCGTGGTCGATATTCGGTTCAGGATGGATTGCGCCGTTTGCTCGCGCCATCGGGGTTGCACGTCGCCTCGTTCGACGGGCGTACCGCCGTGCTGACCGCCAATAGCGATCCCGTGGCTGCCCCGCCGCCCGTCGCCGTGCCGCAGCGCACGGCCGATGCAGCAGCGCCACAGGCGCCGGCCGGCACGCAGAGCACGATGCAGGACATCATCGTCACCGGCAGCACCTCGGGCAAACGAACGCTGTTCAACTCGTCCGCCGACGTGACGCTGGCGAGCGCCGCCGATCTCCAGCGCAAGGCGCCGCGATCGACCGCCGATATCCTTGAGCTGGTTCCCGGCATTTTCGTCGAGGGCACGGCGGGGCCCGTCTCGAACAATTATTCTGTGCGTGGCCTGCGTGGCGGTGGGCAGAGCTTCATCACGCTGGAAGAGGATGGCATGCCGATCCTCTATGGCGGCGGCGGCGCCGACGAATATTTCCAGAACGACATCACGATCGACCGCGTCGAGGCGGTTGAAGGCGGCACCTCCGGCATCCTCGCGCCCAACGGCGCCGGCGCGACGATCAACTTCATCTCGCGCTTGCCCAATTTCGATCATCCCGAGGCGCTGGTGCGCTTCACCGGCACGACCTACGACGATTATCGCGCGGATGCCTATTTCACCGCGCCGATCAACGACAGCCTGGCATTCAACGTCGGCGGCTATGTCGATTCAACGCGCGGCGTGCGCCACTCGCGCTTCATCTACAACACCTATCATATCAAGGCGATGCTGGAGCAGAAGCTGGCCGGTGGGGGCTATGTGCGCCTTACCGTCAAGAGCGGCAACGAGCACGATCCCTATTATGCCGACATGCCGTTCCATGTGAACAGCAGCAACGGCAAGATCGAAAGCATTCCCGGGCTCGATCTCAAGTCGGACGATGTCGGCGGCAAGGCGTTCGCCAATATCCTGGTTCCCGATAGCTGCGCGACGGGCCATTGCCTGTGGGATTTCAGCCTGGCCAGCGGTATTCACACCAAGACCCAAGTCTATCGTATCGACGCCGAGAAGCCGGTGGGCGGCGGCATCAGCCTGTTCGCTCATGCGCGTTATCTGAATGGCCGGTTTGATTTCAACGGCCTGTTCCCCGGCAGCACGGGAAATACGCCGTTTGCCGCGGGCGTCTATCTCGATCCGACCAACGCGGCCAATCCGGTCGCCGGACTGGAGCAGCAGGCGCTCGCCGATCCACGCTTTGCCGGCACCACGCAGTTCGGCATCCGCGACACGCTGAGCGGCGCGATCATCCCGGCCTCGGACGGAACGACGCTGAGCAGCCTCAACGGCAACGGCCTGTTGCAGGAGACGGTGCTCAATCACCAATATGTCCATACGCGCGACTTCGGCAGCGATTTCGGTGCGACCTGGGATTATAGCGGCGGCAACATCGACAACTCGCTGACGGTCGGCGGGATGTATTATCGCGTCCGCAAGTTCAACAATCAGTCGGGCGTCACGACGGTCATCAACGACGTCCGCAACGATTCACACATTTACGACGTGGTGGCGCTCGATGGAGCGAACAACGTCGTCGGCCAGCTCACCAACAATGGCATGATCAGCTATGGCAATTGGGGCGAGGGGATCAACAAGGACGATTTCACGTCGCTCAACGGCTATTTCAACGACGAGTTGAAGATCGGCGACAATCTGCACATCGATTTCGGCGCGCGTTACGAGCACGGCCATGATGTTTATTATGCCGGCAACATCTACGTGCCCAATCCCACGGTGCCCGCCGGAACACCGGGCATCGTCACCGATCTCGGCCAGAGTTTCGATGGCACCTACACGCGCGGCACCGGCAACTTCCATGCCTGGGCCTATACCGCCGGCGCCAATTACACGCTGACACGCAATATCTCGGTCTATGCCCGCTACGCCCACGGCTTCCAGACGGGCGGTCCAGGCAGCAATCTCGACACCACCACCGGCATCAACACACCGACCTACAATCAGCCCGCCAAGCTGACGCTCTACGAGGGCGGCGTGCGCGGGCAGATGCACGGCTTCTCGGGATCGCTGGTCGCCTTCCGCACGGTGTTCAACAACCAGAGCTATACCTTCAACAATCCGGACAACCCGGCGGACATCGTCAATGCCGTCGCCAACGACAAGATCTGGGGCATTCAGGCGGACGCGACCTGGAATCTGGTCCACTTCTTCAGCCTCGACGTCGAGGGCGTGTATCAGGAACCCAAGCTGACGAGCCTGTCCTTCGCGGGCACGCCACGCCCCGAATACAATGGCAACGTTCCCGAACGCACGCCGCAAAAGCTGTTGACGGTGACGCCTGCGTTCATTCTGCCGCACGGCCTCGGCGAAGTGTACCTGCGCTATAAATATGTCGGTAAAATCTATGCCGATGCCGGCGACGGCGTGGCCTTGCCGAGTTACGGCGTGCTATCGATCGGCGGCAGCGTCAACATCACGCCGCGGATCAACCTCAACGTCAGCGTGGATAACGTCACCAACGTCCAGGGCTTCACCGAGGGCAACCCGCGGCAGGGCCAGACTCAGTCGATCGTCAACGGCTATTTCTATGGCCGCGCGATCGTCGGGACCAACGCGTTGGCGAGCATAACCCTCAAGCTTTAAGGTCCTCCCTGGGCCGGCGGCATGTCCGCCGGCCCCTTTTGTTCGTGACTGCGGAGGGGACATGACTCACCGAACGACATTCGGCCGCAGGGTCAGCTGTCTTGCTGCCTGTCTGATGCTGATCGGCGCGGCGCCGGCGGGCGTCGAGCGCTACACGCGGGTGGAGGGGCTGAACCTTAACAGCTTTGTGCGGCAAGGCGCGGTCTCGGCACATATCGTACTTCGGTCGGGCCCCATGCCGCGGCTGATCGTCGCCTTTCCGGCCGGCAATAGCGGCGTGGGGTTGTGGCTCGACGCCAGTAACCACTCGGTCCAGTGGACCATGCCGGCGCCCGCCGAGCCCGTGACGCTCGCAGACCCAAAGGGGCGGTCGCTCCACGGCGTGCGCTTCATCGCTCGCACGTCCGCACGGCGGCTCGACATCAAGCAGGCGGTGCTTTCGAGCGTCCGCGTGCTGCGCGATTATCAGGCGCTGGGCAACGCGCCGAGCGAGGTGCTGACCGCGCCAGACTATCAGGGCAACACCGTGACGTGGGCGCGCGATCGGCTCGACGGCGCGCCGGGCTACCGGCTCAGCATCGCGGTGACGGACGGACACCTCGATCGCGGCGCGATCACCGCGGGGGCGGACGCCCATATCGGCCTCGCGGTGACGGCGCTGACAGGCGAGACGCCGCTTACACCGGTCGCCATCGGTGATTTGCTCAACGACAAGGCGGCGGCCGATCCCGCCGCGCGGCGCGCGCTTGCCTTCCTCAGCTATCGCGAGAAATTCCTCGCCGGCTCGTGGCGGTTCGACACCTATTTCGGGCGGGACACGCTTATGTCGGTGCGACTGCTGATGCCTGCGCTGAAGCCACAGGCGGTAGAAACCGGGCTGCGCTCGGTGCTCGAGCGACTGTCCCCGGCCGGCGAGGTCGCGCACGAAGAGGACATCGGCGAGTTCGCGATTCTCGATCACCTGAAGGCCGATGGCACGCGGTCGGCGGCGCCGACCTACAATTACAACATGATCGACGGGAATGTGATGTTGGCGCCGGTCGCACGCGCCTGGCTGCTCGACGATCCCCGCGGTCGCACCCGCGCTGCCGCGTTCCTCGGCGAGAGCGATCATGGCACTCGCTTGGGTGATGCCCTGATGCGCAATCTCCGCTTCGTGATCGACGCGGCGAAGCCGTTCGCGGCCGATCCGCGCTTCACCAATCTCCTTCATCTCAAGCAGGGCATGGAGGCCGGCGAGTGGCGCGACAGCAATACCGGATTGGGCGGCGGCCGTTACCCTTACGACGTCAACGCGGTGTTCGTGCCCGCGGCGTTGCGCGCCGCGCTGGACCTGTATCGCAGCCATCTGCTCGATCCCTATCTCACGCCTACCGACCGTAGCGACTTCGCCGCCTTGCCGGCGATGGCCGCCACATGGATGAAGAGCGCGCCGCCACTGTTTGCTGTAACGGTGCCGCAGGCCACGGCGCGCGGCGATGTGACGGCCTATGCCGCCAAGGCCGGCGTCCCCGCGGCGCCGGCGCTGGCGGCGATAGGGGATCGGCCGGTTGAATATGACGCCATCGCCCTGGATGCCGGAGGGCGGCAAGTGCCGATCGAGAATAGTGACGTGGGCTTCGCGTTATTGTTCGGCGAACCGCAGCCTGCCGAGCTGGAGACGATGGCGGCGACGATCGCGCGCCCCTTCCCGGCGGGCTTGATGACGGGTGCGGGCATGCTTGTCGCCAATCCCGCCTTCGCCCCGTCTGCGATGCAGGGCGCGTTCGGCTCGGGCGCCTATCACGGTACGGTGATCTGGTCGTGGCAGCAGGCGCTCGCCGCCGCGGGGCTCGCTCGTCAGTTGGCGCGGGCCGGTCTTCCGGATGAGACGCGGTACCGTCTGGCGGTTGCGCAGGATTGTCTCTGGAACGCGATCGATGCGACCAAAGCCTATCAAGCGTCCGAATTATGGTCGTGGCGTTATGCGGGTGGCGCTTATCATGTCGTCGCGTTTGGCGCTGGCGCCAAGGACGCGGACGAATCGAACGCCGCACAATTGTGGAGTACGGTGTTCCTCGCGCTTCATCGGCCATCCGAAAGCGCTGCCGACCGTTGCCCGACCCGCTGAGCCGGCGCTAGGGATCGCGCATGACCGATGATCGCATCAAACGCGTCGTGATCCTGGGTGGCGGGACGGCGGGGTGGATGACGGCGGCGGCGCTGTCCAAGGCGCTGGCTGGCGCGGACGTAACGATCACGCTTGTCGAATCGGATGCGATCGGCACGATCGGCGTGGGCGAGGCGACGATCCCG
>JBQCEK010000281.1:0-5670 GCA_051960335.1 Sphingomonas sp. | reverse complement strand
TGTTCCTCCGCCGCTTCGTCCCCAAGGACACGCTCTGGGCCCATCTCGACACCTTCGCCTGGCGCCCCACGGCCAAGCCGGGCCGGCCGAAGGGCGGAGACGCCTACGGCCTGCGCGCCGCCTGGGCGATGCTGGCGCAGCGTTACGGGTGACGCGATAAGAGCGGAGCGATCGATGCGGACGATCGGTTTGATTGGCGGCATGAGCTGGGAAAGCTCGGCAGAATATTACCGCATCATCAATCAGGGCGTTCGCGATCGTCTTGGCCCCACCGCATCGGCTTCTTGCCTACTCTGGTCGTTCAATTTTGCCGAAATCGAGGAACTGCAGCATAATGGTGACTGGGACGGCCTGAGCGCTCGAATGATAGAAGCCGCGCAACGGCTCGAAGCCGCCGGTGCCGACCTGATGCTGATCTGCACCAACACGATGCACCGAATGGCGCCTGCCGTTCAGGAAGCGGTGAACGTGCCTTTGCTTCACATCGCCGATCCAACCGCCGAGCGCATCAAGTCGGCAGGCTTCCGAAGGGTCGGACTACTGGGCACGGCGTTCACGATGGAGCATGATTTCTACAAGGGACGGTTGGCGCGACAGCATGGACTGAGTGTCATCGTTCCGGGCGATGAGGATCGCGCAACGGTTCATCGGGTCATCTATGAGGAGCTGGTCGCTGGGAAGGTCATTCCGGCATCGCGGGGAGCATATCGGGCGATTATCGCGCGCATGGTCGAAGCCGGTGCCGAGGCGGTGATCCTCGGATGCACCGAGATCATGCTGCTGGTTCGACCAGAAGATAGTGCCGTTCCTGTCTTTGACACGACTGCCCTTCATGCCGGAGCAGCGGTAGAGGCGGCGTTGGCCGACTGACTGGCAGCTTTTGAGATTGAGATGGCGGCTCTCTGTACCAAAAACCTTCCATTCGTCATCCCCGCGAAGGCGGGAATCCAGATCCGCTTTCGCTTGCGAGGATGACGGCGTCAGTCAGTCCAGATTCCCGCCTTCGCAGCAAGAATGACGATCGGCACGAATGCCATAAGCTCTTCCAATGTTGGAAAATATCTGAGACACCCTCATGTCGCCACGAGCGACCGCTCTTTGACACATGTAGCATCGCATTCGCGCCCCTGTAGCGCCGCTGTCACGCTGCGTCCCCAAACGATCGCACGCATGTCGCGTCACTGTCGCGCCGGTGTCGCGATCACGTCGCTTCGCGGGCGCATCCCCGGCGCAAAAGTCGGGAAAACGCTGCAGCGGTCTGTACTTTCTCCACTTCACCCCAGCGAGGCGGCCGCTTCGATGATCGGCACGAACTTTTCCGCCGTCAGGCTGGCGCCGCCGATCAGGCCGCCATCGACATCGGGTGCGCTGAAGATCGCCAGCGCGTTCGCGCCCGTCACCGAACCGCCGTAAAGAATGCGGATGCCCTGCGCCCGATCGCCCACCAGCTGCTTCAGCTTTGCGCGGGCGATGGCGTGGATCGACGAGATTTCGTCGACCGTGGGGGTGCGCCCGGTGCCGATCGCCCAGCGCGGTTCATAGGCGAGCGTGAACCATTTGGCCGAGGCATCATCGGGCACCGATTTCTCGATCTGCGCCTGAACGACGCGCTCGGCGCGACCGGCGTCGCGCTCCGCCTCGGTTTCGCCGCAGCACAGGATGACGTTCAGGCCGTGGCGATGCGCCGCTGTCGCCTTGGCCCAGGCGTCCTGGCTGGTTTCGTTCTGATCCGCGCGGCGCTCGCTATGGCCGACGATCACGGTGCGCGCGCCGACATCGACGAGCATCGGCGCCGAGGTGCAGCCGGTATGCGGGCCGGAATCCTCGGCATGGCAATCCTGTCCACCGATGACGAGATCGGGGGCCGCAGCCACCGCATCCGCGATCAAAGTGAAGGGCACGCACACGGCCACATCCACACCGGGATGTTGCACAGCGCCGGCCGCGATACCGCGTATTTCGCCAAGATCGCGGCGCAGGCCGAACATCTTCCAATTGCCGGCCACCAGCTTACGCCGCGTCATCGTCATCCTCCCAGCTTTGCGGTTTGCTTAGGGTCAGCGCCCGTTACTGGCAACGCCCCTCGGCAATCAGCCGGTCGGCGGCGCATCGTCCGGCTTTCCCGGAACGATCTGCACATAGCCGCCCGGATCGAGCAGGGCGACGAAGCTGTTGTGCTGTTCGCATTCCAGCACCCACGCCGGCCGGCCGCTGATCGACGCGTGCGCCGCCGACGAGACGATCTTCTGACAGTCGAACCCGGCATCGTTGATCGCCCGCAGGAACACCCCTTGCCGCGCGGGTTCGGTCAATCCGGCGATGCGCTGCTGGTAATTGACGGTATCGGCCGCGGTCGATGCCGCCTGGTTGGCGGGCGGCGGCGCTGCGTGACACGCGGCAAGAAGCGCAAACGCGCCGACAATCGCGATCGTTCGGTTCTTCATGTCACTCCTTCTCCCGATTCCATTGCCCATCACTCACCGGTGCTTCTGGCGAAGGCCGCGTTCTGCGCGCAATGCTCGAAAAGCGCCACCATCCGTGTATGGCGGAAAGCATGAAAGCGCTGATCGATCCCACCCATGCCCTGAACCGCGGACTCCTTGATATCCGCCGTCAGTTCGATGTGCCCGCCGCCTTCCCGCCGGTGGTGTCGGCGGCAGCGGAGGCCGCCGCAAAGCGAGCGCCGACCGAGCATGCCGATCGCACCGCGATGCCCTTCGTCACGCTCGATCCGGCGTCATCGACCGATCTCGATCAGGCGTTCGCAATCGAGCGCAGCGGCGCCAATCTGTTGTTGCACTACGCCATCGCCGATGTCGCCTGGTTCGTCGACGATGGCGACGCGATCGACGCCGAGGCATGGCGACGCGGCACGACGCTTTACCTGCCCGATGGCAAGGCCAGCCTCTACCCGCCGATCTTGAGTGAAGCCGCGGCGAGCCTGCTGCCCGGCGGGCCGCGGCCCGCGGTGATCTTCACCGTGCGGATCGATCCCGACGGCGCCGTGGCTCTCGTCGGGGCCGAGCGAGCGATCATCCGCAGCCGTGCCAAGCTCGCCTATGAAACCGCAAGCGACGCCGATCTGCCCGATGGCTTCGCCGAACTGGCGACGCGGATCGAAATCGCCGAGGATCGGCGCGGCGCGTCGCGCGTCGATCCGCCCGAACAAGAGGTGACGGCGGTCGATGGCGGCTTCACCCTGAGTTTCCGGCCGCGCCTGCCCGCCGAAGATCGTAACGCCGCGCTGTCGCTCGCCGCCAACGTGGCGATCGCAAAGGCGTTGCTGGCGCACAAGACGGGGCTGTTCCGCGTCATGCCGGAGCCCGATGCGCACGCGGTCGATCGGCTTCGGCACAGTGCCCGCGCGTTCGGCCTGAACTGGCCGGCAACCGTGCCGCTGACCGCATTTGAACGAACCCTCGCCGCGTCCGATCCGAAGCAGGCCGCCTTCATGCTGGAGATCAGGCGAGCCGGCAACGGCGCTTCCTATCAACCGTATCGAGAAGGCGTGACGCCCTGGCATTCGGCGATGAACGAAACCTATGCCCATGCCACCGCGCCGCTTCGCCGGCTTGCCGATCGCTATGTCATTCGCGCCACGCTGGCGGTCGCCAATGGAGCGGCGGTGCCCGATGTCGTGACGGCCGCTTTCGAGCAATTGCCGCCTGTCATGGCGCGGGCCGGCGCGCGCGACGGGCAGATCGAGCGGGCCGCCATCGACCTCGCCGAAGCCGTCATGCTGCGCGGCCGTGAGGGGCAGGTGTTCGCCGCGATCGTCACCGACGTGGATGAACACGGATCGCGAATGCAACTATGCGATCTGCCGATTGTGGCGCGCATCGCCGCCAACGGCGTCGTGCCTGGCGATCGGCTCGGCGTGCGGCTGGTTCGCGCCGATCCCGATCAGCGGACCATCAGCTTCGAGCGCGTGAGTTGACCGGGTCGCTAGATCAGATCGGCGTCGGCGTGCTGGCGTAGCGCGCCGGTGGCAAGCGCGATCGATCCCAGTGGCCCGGCCAGATCGCCGAGCCGTGGCGCCACGACATAATCGCCGCCGCCCGGCAACGGCATGTAATCGCCAAGGCTCTCAACCAAGGCTGCGTTGATCCGATTCAGCAGGTGACGCTGTCCCGAAACCACGCCGCCCCCAATTGCAAGGCGCAGCGGCCCCGTCGCGCATACCAATGTGTGGCAAAGCATCGCCAGCGTATGGACGATCGGCTCCCAAACGGGATCATCCGCCGATACCGCCGCGATGTCCCGCCCCGCCAGCCGCGAGGCCAGCGCAGTGCCGGAAGCAAGCCCTTCCACGCAATCCGAATGAAAGCCGCAGACGCTCGTCAGATCATCGCTCGGCAACCGGGGAACACGGATATGGCCAAGCTCGCTATGACCGATGCCGCGCGTCGGCTTGCCGTGAACGATCAGGCCCACACCCACCCCCGTTCCCACGGTGACATAGGCAAAATCTTCGAGCCCGGTCGCGCATCCCCATTCAATTTCAGCCAGCGCGGCGGCGTTGACGTCGGTATCGAACCCAACCGGCACGTCGAACGCTTCCGACAAAATCCGACGAACGTCGGTGCCAGGCCAACTCGCTTTGTTGGTTTTCAGTATCTCACCGTATCGCGCGGAAAGTGGATTGAGGTCGATCGGCCCGAACGAGCCTATGCCCAGCGCGTTGAAACCGCGCTCCCGCTTCCACCGGTGCAGGATTGAGAGAATCGCCGGCAAAGTTTCCGACGGAACAGTCGTCGGCACGCGTTGCTGGTCGATGATCCTGTCCGGACCATAGGCCAGCGTGCACACGCATTTCGTGCCGCCAAGTTCAACGCCGGCAAACGGCAGGTCGGCGGCATTCGTCACGGCAACATCGATCGCATCACGGGTCGTCAAAACGCTCAACTCTTTCGTCCTCTCACGCCGGATACGACACGAATTTGGACGCGCGCCGGCGCAACATCACAAAGCCGGCTTTTGCCCTGTACGTGCCGGCCCCCGCTATCGACATTCCCCTCTCCTCTCATCTTTCGAGACCCGTTCGGGCCAAGCA
Source organism: Sphingomonas sp. (assembly GCA_051960335.1). GTDB lineage: Bacteria > Pseudomonadota > Alphaproteobacteria > Sphingomonadales > Sphingomonadaceae > Sphingomonas. The sequence continues at coordinate 617 of JBQCEK010000281.1, read as the reverse complement.
TCGATCACTGACCTTTACGCGGCGGCAATCAGTATAAACAATAGTAAATTTGGTTTTTTAATTGTTGAGGCATATGGCTCGCGTCCGAGGGTTGCCGCCAGTCGGCAGCGAATGCGACTTCGCTCAGCAGTCGCTCACAATCCATCGATTTCTCCCGATCTATCTTGATCTGCTTTTCAACCATCGGTAAGCGCCGATGGATGAACGAAACGTCTGCCCTCGTCACTCTGGCGGCGCTTGCGCACACTACGCGGCTCGACGTATTCCGCCGGCTGGTCCGCGCCGAGCCTCACGGACTCCCTACCGGCTCTCTCGTGACCGCCCTGAAGCTCAGCCAGAGCACTTTGTCGACGCACCTCGCCGTGCTCGTCGCCGCCGGCCTGGTGGTGTCCGAAAGGCGCGGACGGCAGATGATCCAGCGTGCCGAGATCGAACGGCTGCGCGCGCTGATGGTGTTTCTTGCCAAGGATTGTTGCCAGGGGCGCGCCGATCTGTGTGCGCCGCTGGTTGCTGAACTCGCCGATTGTCGCTGAAGGAGCCTCCCCGAATGGCTGACCGGCCCTTGAATGTGCTGTTTCTGTGCACGGGCAATTCCGCCCGCTCGATCCTGGCCGAAG
>JBQCEK010000280.1:0-2202 GCA_051960335.1 Sphingomonas sp. | reverse complement strand
GAAGACCGCGCAGTTGAGTGCGGCGAAATAATTGTCGTGCTGAGGGACGACCTTCCCGAGCCATTTGCGGACGAGATCGGGATATTCCTTGATCGCCTCGCTGATCGAGAGGAAGATGACGCCGGAGGCTTCGAGTTCCTTGCGGAAGGTGGTGGCGACGGAGACCGAGTCGAACACCGCGTCGACCGCGACCTTGCGCGCGCCCTCGACGCCGGCGAGCACCTTCTGCTCCTCGATCGGGATGCCGAGCTTTTCATAGACGCGCAGGATTTCGGGATCGACCTCGTCGAGGCTGTCGAGCTTGGGCTTGGCCTTGGGCTCGGCGTAATAATAGGCGCCCTGATAATCGATCGGGGGCACATTGAGCTTGGCCCAGTCGGGCGGCGTCATCGTCAGCCAGAGGCGATAGGCCTTGAGCCGCCAGTCGAGCATCCATTCGGGCTCGCCCTTCTTGGCCGAGATGAAGCGGACGGTGTCTTCGCTCAGCCCTTTAGGCGCGAAGTCCTGCTCGATGTCCGAGGAGAAGCCCCATTCGTACTTCTTGTTGGCGGCGGCGAGCGCCTCGGCGTTACGCGTGGCCATGGGGCATTCCTAAAGCTTGGGTAATCGGCGGGGTGGCGAGGGAGGCGAGCGAAACGCCGGCGAGGGCGCCCCTTACCGCATCGTTGACGACCGTCCAGTGCGGTCTGACGCTGCAGACATGCTCGATGCTGCAATCGTGGCTGCCGTGATCGACGCACGCGGTCATCGCGATCGGACCTTCGACCGCCTCGACGATGTCGGCGAGGCTGATCGTCGCGGGCGGGCGGGCGAGGCGCACGCCGCCGCCGGTGCCGCGCACGGTCTCGATCAGGCCGGCGGCGGAGAGGCGGCTGACGAGCTTCTGGACAGTGGGGAGGGGGAGGCCGGTCTGTTCGGCGAGCAGCGTCGCGTTCAGCCGACCGCGCGCGCCGCAATGGCGCGCGGTGGCGGTCAGCATGACGACCGCGTAATCGGCGAGGCTCGACAGGCGCATGGACTTCCTTGTTGACGCGCTTTCCGGGCGGAAAACCGGTTCCCACTTTTCCTGAAAGCGCGTGTAATCAGACTGAATTGATCCGATTGGCAGATGGCGATCCAAGCCGCCGCCGTCAACCCCGTCAGGTGTCGCTGATCAGCGGATTGACCTGCCCGCCGAGCGCGTGGCGCTGGGCGATGGTGAGGCGCGACAGCAGCGGCGGATCGGCCTTGATCTGGCGCGGCGTGAGCCCGGTGAACTGCTTGATCTCGCGGATCATATGCGACTGATCGTAAAAGCCGCGATCGATGACGTCGTCGATCGAACTCGCGCCGGAGGCGAGCGCCACCGCCGCCCGCAAGGCGCGGTATTTGCGCGCGAGCAGCTTCGGCGGCGCGCCGTAAAGCGCGTTGCACTTGCGCTCGACCTGGCGGCGCGACAGGCCGGTCGTCGCGACGAGTTCGCCGATTTCGGGCGAATCGCACGAGGCGAGCCAGGCATCGACCTGGCGAACGAAAGCGAGGGCCTCGCCATCGGTCGCCTGGATCAGCGCGGCGATCGCCGCGCTGGCGATCGGAATCATCGCTTCGATATCGGGCGCAGCGGCGAGTTGGGCGACGACCGTATCGATTTCATGGCCGAACAGCGCATCGGCTTCGAAGACACGGTTGATCATGGTCGATGCCTCGGCGCCGACCAGCGCGGACCATCCCGCGGGCGTGATACCGGCGCCGAAGACGCGCACGGGGCCTTCGGCGCGGACGTGAACCGGGCCGGTTGTGGGGCCGATGATGTGGACGCCCTCCACATGCTGAACGGAACCGTCGGGGAAGCGGTATTGGGCGCCGTGCTTGTTCAGCCGGAACCGGATCTGCGCGTGATCGGCGCGCTCGGTATCCTCGAATACCGGCACGTCGGCGCTGAATAAATAAAACAAGGTTAGGTAATCGACGAGTTCGGGACCCGGAACGGCATAATCCAAACGAACATCCGGCACCAGATAGCCCCCTATTGGTGAGCCATCATCATTACATCAAACCGGCGTTCAATAAAAGCGGTCCGGTCGGCGAACCGACCGGACCGTAAGTATAGGAACCCTCGACGGTGTCGAGGAGTCCTCGGGTCGCACAGATAGTGATAGACGAAATTACTGGACTGTATTGGATGAATGCGACGAATCCCGAAAAAGGAATGTTTCCATTTCA
>JBQCEK010000279.1:0-6217 GCA_051960335.1 Sphingomonas sp. | reverse complement strand
CGTGAAGCTTTCTTATCTCGCGTTCGTGAAGGAGCAATTTACGCGCGCGCTTGGGCTCGTGGTTGAAGCGATTGCCGTGGCTGAACTCGGGGATATTCGAATTGACGAGCCACACTTCGTCGCCCTTCACTTCAGCATAGCTTTCGGCGATCGAGCCCTCGCCGAAACGGAGCGACTTCACCTCGGTGCCCGTCAGGGCGATGCCAGCCTCATAGACCGTGTCGATCGCATAATCGAACCGCGCGCGCCGGTTCTCCGCGACGGTCTTCACTTTCTCGAAGGTAGCTGGTTTGGGACGCGACATGGGACCGGCGATGTAAGCTGTCGGATGCCTCAAGGGAAGCGCTGCTTCCGCGCGATGGTGCGATCCGGCGTGTCCGTGATGCCGCCAGGCGCAGCGCCTACCTCAATCCTGCCCGGGCGAGCCCCGAATCGACGGCGCGCTGGCTTGCTTCGCCCGGCCATGTCATCGGCAGGCGCAGCCCTTTGGGAAAACCCGGCCGAACCTGGGTCATCGCGTATTTCACCGGGCCAGGCGATGCGTCGGTGAACAGCGCGACGTGCAGCGCGAAAAGCCTGTCCTGATAGTCGAGCGCCTTACTGTAATTCCCTGCCTGACAGGCCGCCTGAAACGCTGCGCATAATTTCGGCGCGACGTTGGCCGTCACCGAAATGCACCCCTGCCCGCCCATCGCATTGAAGGCGAGCGCCATGTCGTCATTCCCCGAAAGCTGACAGAAATCCGCGCCGGCGGCGGCGCGTTGGGCCGAAACGCGCTGGATCACGCCGGTCGCGTCCTTGATGCCGATGATACCGGGGAACGTCATGGCGAGCTTGCCGATCGTCTCAACCGCGATATCTGTGACCGTGCGACCGGGCACATTGTAGAGCACGATCGGCAAGTCGCACGCCTGTGCCACCGCCTCGAAATGCCGGAAGATCCCATCCTGATTGGGACGATTGTAATAGGGCGGCACCATCAACGCCGCGTCCGCCCCGGCAGCTTTCGCAGCCTTGATGTTCGCGATCGCGACACGCGTATCGTTGGACCCCGCACCGGCTATCACGGGAACCCGCCCCCGCGCCTGATCGACGCAAATCGCGACGACGTGAAAATGTTCGTCCGCCGACATCGTTGCCGCTTCGCCAGTCGTCCCGCAGGGCACGAGGCCCGTCGATCCTTCGGCGATTTGCCATTCGATGAGGTCGCGATAAGCGGATTCGACGAAGGCGCCGCTATCGTCGAACGGCGTGACGAGCGCAGGGATCGATCCGGAAAACATGGGCTTGCGAGCTCCTCAATCGCGCGAAACCCGGTCGGATCGGCGAATTTATCCTAGGCCAGATAGGGTGGAATCGCGTATCATGTCCACATGGTAGCTTTGTTCAAGTCCGCGTTGCTTGCCGCAGGCCTCTCGGGCCTCGCCGTGTCTTCCCAACTCACCCCTCAGCAGATCGCCTGGTATCGCGCGCAGATGACGAGTATCGCGCCGCAACCGGCACCCGCCAATATCCAGGGCGATCCCTTGGCGGACGCGCTGGTGCGCTGGAAGCAGCTCGAGCAATCGGACAATTACGGTTTCGATGATTACGCTCGCTTCCTCCTCGCGCATCCCAATTGGCCAGGCGAAACGATGCTGCGCAAATCAGCCGAGCTCGCGCTCACCCGAAGCGCCGCTTCGCCCAGCAACATCGTTCGATACTTCAAACGCTATCCGCCGCTGACGGATGACGGGGCGGTCGCCTATATCGAAGCACTCAGCGCGACCGGCGATCGAGACGGGGCCAACGAACAGGCACGCGACGCCTGGACAACCCGAATCCTAACGCCACAAGACGAGGCGAAGCTGCTCGGGGAGTTTCCCGCCGCGCTCAAACCCATCGATTACGATCGGCGGATGGACATGCTGCTGTGGCGCGGCGCGACCAGCGCGGCGATGCGGATCGATCCCTATATCAGCTCGGTCAATCGCCCGGTGCTGGATGCCCGGCTGGCGTTCCTGACCAACGCCAGTGACGCGGCCGGCCGCGATTCGGCGACGTCAAACGAGGATCGCAACAATCCCGGCTTCATCGCCGCGCGCGCCACCTGGATGATCAACAACCGCCAGGTTGCTGCCGCGCGCGACTATCTGGCCCAACCGCATCATCTGTCCGCGCCGCCAAGCTTCGTCCTGACCTGGTTTAAGCTGCTGCTGTCACAGGCGCGGGGCGCCGCAGCCGATGGGCGCTATCAACAGGCCTATGCCATCGCCAGCCAGGTCGATGACGCCTATCCCGCCAACGTCGATCTTGCGGCACAGCCTTATGCGGAGAAGGATGCTTACACCGATCTCGTCTGGCTGGCGGGAACGATCGCCCTCAACAAGCTCAACAATCCGCGTCAGGCGCAAGCGATGTTCGATCGCTATTCGCGGCCATTCGATTCGCCGCAAACACGGCCGAAGGGTCTCTATTGGGCTGGTCGCTCCGCTGCCAAGGCGGGCAATCAGGCGGCGGCGACCGATTATTTCCAGCGCGCGGCACAATATCACGATGCCTTTTACGGGCAGCTCTCCGCGGAACGGCTCGGCATCGCGCTCACGGCGCCCGATCCGGTCCCGACTGCTCCGGTGGCCGAAAGCGAGCGCACGGCTTTTTACGATCGAGAACCGGTCCGTGCCGCAGAGATGCTCGGCACGCTTGGCAACTGGAGCGACCAGAGCCTGTTCCTGCGCCAGATCGCCGCGGACGCCACATCGGCAAGCGACCACCGCCTCGGCATCGAGCTGTCGCGGTCGCTCAACCGGCCCGATCTTGGCGTGATGATCAGCCGTTCGGCACTGCAGAATGGGCTGGACGACTATGTCGCCGCCGGCTTTCCGACAGTGGCCGTCCCGCCGCCGGTCCAATCCTATTGGACGATGATCCATGCCATCTCCCGGCAGGAAAGCCAGTTCGATCGCCAGATCGTCAGCCGTGCGGGTGCAGTCGGCCTGATGCAGCTGATGCCGGGCACGGCGCGCGAAACGGCGACGCGGATGGGCCTGCCCTACAGCCCCTCGTCGTTGACCGATCCCAGCTTCAACGTTCAGCTTGGCGTGAATTATTTTCAGCGGCTGTTCGGCACCTATGGCAGCTATCCGCTGGCGATCGCCGCCTATAACGCAGGGCCGGGCAACGTGAACAAATGGCTTGCCGCCAATGGCGACCCTCGCACCGGGCAGGTCGACATGGTCGATTGGATCGAAGCGATCCCGTTCACCGAAACGCGCGGCTATGTGCAGCGTGTGCTGGAGAACGCCGTGGTCTACAGCCTGATGTATCCCGATCGCAGCCAGGCGAACGGCCGCGCGCCGCTCGATTGGTTCCTCGGCCGCCGTCCCGGCGGCAATCAGATCGCCGACCGCTGAACTTGGATCGCCCGAATTACATCACGCCGGCCGGCTTTGCCGCGCTTCGCACCGAATATGACCGGCTGTTCGCCGTGGAGCGTCCGGCGCTCGTCGAAACGATCGCTTGGGCAGCCGGCAATGGCGATCGTTCGGAGAACGGCGATTACATCTATGGCCGCAAGCGGCTGCGCGAAATCGACCGGCGGCTGGGCTGGCTGTCGAAGCGAATGAAAGCCGCCAAAGTGATCGATCCCGCCCAGCAAGCCGATCGGGACCGCGTCTGGTTTGGCGCGACGGTGACCATCGCCGACGAAGACGATCGTCAACGCACCTTGACGCTCGTCGGCGACGACGAAGCGGAGGCGAGCGCGAACCGGATCGGCTGGCACGCCCCGATCGCTCGCGCTTTGCGCGGCGGAGCGATCGGCGATCTGCGGAGAGTGACTCTCCCCGCAGGAGAGCGCGACTATGAGATCATCGCAATCGCCTATCCGGCAACCGATCGTTTCGCTAACGACGATTGAAGCGTGGTTGCAAGTCTCTGATAAGGCGGTGTCCAACGAAAAGGTCACCCATATGCCGATACCCGCCTCATGGTCGCCGCGCACGCTTTCCCTGTTCCGCATTGTCGTGGGCTTGCTGTTTTTCGGGCATGGGTTGTCGAAATTATTCGGGCTGCCGCCCTTTCCGATGTCGTTGACGCCATTGCTCTATGTAGCCGGCCTACTGGAACTGCTCGGCGGCGCGCTGGTCATGGTCGGATGGTGGACACGGCCGATCGCCTTCTTGTTGTCCGGCGAAATGGCCGTCGCCTATTTCATGGCACATGCTCCGCAGGGCTTGTTGCCGCTCGCTAACGGCGGCGAGGCGGCGATCCTCTATTGCTTCGCCTTCCTTCACCTCGCGGCAGCCGGCGCTGGTCCGTGGAGCCTCGACGCGCTACGCATGCGCGATGAACGGACATGATGAGACCCGCAACGTCGCTCTGCTGATCGACGCCGACAACGCTTCGCCGAATGCCCTGGACCCAGTGCTGACAGTGCTCGCCGAACTCGGCACGGTGAACGTTCGGCGGATCTACGGCAATTGGCGCAAGCAGTCACTCAAGAACTGGGCGGATTTGACGCTCAAGCACGGCATCGAGCCGCAACAGCAATTCGATGTGACCAAGGGCAAGAACGCGACCGACATGAAGATGACGATCGACGCGATGGACCTGCTGTTTCGCGGTCGTATCGACGGTTTCGGGATCATGTCGTCCGACAGCGATTTCATGCCGCTGGCCATGCGCATCCGTCAGGATGGTGTGCCCGTCTATGGCTTCGGCACGGCCAAGACGCCGGAGGGCTTTCGGAAAGCCTGCACTCGTTTCATCGATGTCGCGGCGCTGGGCAAGGAGCATGGCGACAAGGTGGCGCCCGCGCCGACCCCCTCCCCCAGCCGTGATGACGAGCCTCGGGGACACGCCGAGCCAGTCGATGCCGACCTGATCCGCTTGCTGATCGATTCTTACAACGCCGCAAAACGCGACGAGCGCGGCTTCGTTAATCTATCCGAACTCGGCCGCCGCGCGGGCAATCGATCGAGTTTTGACGCCCGCAACTATGGATTCTCCCGGCTTTCCGACCTGATCGAGGCTGTTCCCAACTTCCAGTCGGAACGGCGGGAGGGCGGCGCCACGTTCGTCAAGCGCGTCCGCTGACGATCGCTTCATCGCCGTCGAGGCTCGTTTGGCGCTGAAGCTCCCTGCATGCGCGACGAACGGTGTGCCTTTCGCTCGCCCGTTGCGCGCCTGGCGATAAGGTTGTCTCCGCTGCGCAATCACTCGCAGCGCGTGAGATGGGTATTGGAATGACGACACAGCGTATCGTGGTTACGGGACGGGTTCAGGGCGTCGGTTATCGGAATTGGACAATGGGCACGGCGCGCGATCTCGGCGTGCGCGGCTGGGTGCGCAATATCAACGGGAATGCCGTGGAAATTCTCGCGACGGCCGACGATGCCCCGATGGAATCGCTGATCGAGGCGTGTCATCAGGGACCGCGACTCGCACGCGTCGAGCATGTCGATGTTCAGCCTGCCGAAGACGGCGGATGGAAAGGGTTCAGCAAGCGCTTTGCTGGTTAGGCGTTCCGTTTGCGCTCGGCCCAGCAGTGGGGCTAATGGGGCATGCCCCTGCCCCATCCCCGTGCCACCGCTCGTCCCGCTCGCTGGCTTGGCCTGGTCGCCGCCGCGGCGCTGACTGGTTGCCATCCTGCGCAACATTGGAACGCAACGGACGTCAGCGGATCGACGCCCGACCTGCAGTTCGAAATGATTCGAGCGAGCGACGGCAAGACGGTCACCGCCAGCGACTACCGCGGCAAGATCGTGTTGCTCTACTTCGGGTACACCTATTGCCCTGACGTGTGCCCGCTCACCCTGTCGCACGTCGCCCAGGCGCTACAGGGCGTGAAGGGCGCGGCGCAGAACGTCAGAGTGCTTTTCGTCACGGTCGATCCTGGTCGCGACGACCTCAAGACGCTGAAGGATTATGTCGCCAATTTCGGTCCCGAGTTCATCGGGTTGCGTGGAACGCCGGATGAATTGGCGACATTGGCCAAGCGCTACCGCGTCGCTTATTCCGTGACGCCGAGCGCGGACCCCGCCAAATATATCGTGACGCACAGTTCCGCGCTCTACGCATTCGATCGGCGGGGCACGGCGCAAATCCTGATGACGAGCCTGTCAACCGACACGCCGGACATCAAAGGCACCACCGAGGATCTGAACCAGATGGTCGCCGATCAGCGCTAACGGCCGGTCCAGCCCGAACTCGATACGCCGCCACTGGTCTTCACGCC
>JBQCEK010000278.1:0-10968 GCA_051960335.1 Sphingomonas sp. | reverse complement strand
CGCCACGGCTGATTGGCATACCAGGCGTTGGCCTGCTGCTTCGTCCATCGATCGCGCGCCTGAGCCGGCGCAGCGGCGCAGATCGTCATCACCGCGAGCGAAGCCGCCGCGATCCATTTAGTCCTGTGCATGATCGTTCCCCCGCTTACCGGCTGTCGCGGCCGGTGGTGAGTTTGTAGGTCATCTCGTTATGGTAGGTCTGCCCTGGCTTCAGCAGCGCCGATCCGAACGCCGGCTGGTTGGGCGTATCGGGGAAGATCTGCGGCTCCATCACGATCGCGTCTCCCTCGCGGTAGAGGTGGTGCGATTTGCCGAAGCTGGTGGCATCGAGGAAGTTGCCCGAATAGAATTGCAGGCCCGGCTGGTTCGACCAGAGTTCGAAGCCGCGTCCCGAACTGGAATCGCTGACGCGCGCCATCAGATGTTCGTCGGAGGTGACTTCGCGACCGATAACCCAATTGTGGTCATAGCCCTTGGCAAAGACGAGCTGTCTGTCGCCCGCATCGCGGACACGCTCGCCCACGACGTGCGGGGTGCGGAAATCGAACGGCGTGCCATCCACCGGGCGAAATTCGCCGGTCGGAATCGAATGGGCGTCGGTCGGCAAGTACGTTTCGGCTGGGATCGTCACCTCCGTCCCCATCGCGCCGTTCGCCGAGCCTTCGCCGGAGAGGTTCCAATAAGCATGATTGCTGATGTTGATGATCGTCGTGCGATCGGTCGTCGCGCGGTAGTCGATCTTGAGCTGATTTTTTTCATCCAGCGAATAGGTGGCGTCGACCGTCAGTGTACCGGGATAACCCTGGTCGCCGTCCTTGCTTACGTAGCGCAGCGTGACCGATGCGGCCTGCCCGGAATTCGTCCCCACCACTGACCACAATACCTTATCGAAACCGACCGCGCCGCCGTGCAGCGAATTGGGACCGTCGTTAACCGGTACCTGATATGCCTTGCCGTCGATCGAGAATTTCCCGCGCGCGATGCGATTGGCGAAACGGCCGACGGTCGCTCCGAAATATTGCGGCTGATCGAGATATTGCTGCATGTTGTCATAGCCCAGCAGCACGTCGGCGCGCGTGCCGTCGCGCCCCGGCATCACCAGCGACTGCAGCGATGCGCCGTAAGCGATCACCGTTGCCGAGATGCCGTTGCCGTTGCTTAGCGTCACCGCTGCGACCTGCCGGCCGTCGGGCAGGGTGCCGAAGGTAGAGCGCTTCGCGTCGGCGGCATGCGCGGCCCCCGCAGTCAGTGCCATCGCCGCTGCAACCAGGCCGATCGCTGCCTTCATCCTCGTCTCTCCCCATGAGCTGCTCGCGAGCGGCAGCGGATCGTGAATCCCGCCAGATGCGGGCGTGATCGCACCCTACAGCGATTACGGGCCCGGAGAAAGAATATTTATAAGATGATTATAATCAATCGGCCGGGTCGTCGATAATCAGGGCGAAGCCTTCGTAGCCGTCGGCATCGAAAGCCGCGACGGTCTGACACGCGGCGACGCTGCCCCCCCTCCACTACGAGAGGGCCAAGATGGCGGCGTCGGGGACCGTGCCCCCCAAGGCTTTCGGTGCACAAAGAGGGGCCAGAGTCCGCAGCGACCAGTTTGCTTCACCGTGCCGGTTGCACCATCGGCGCGGCGCCCAGCGCAAAGGTGGTGACATGCGAGCGACGGTGATTGTGCGCTGGCTTGCGCATTACCATCCCCGCGTCGATGAACTCCTGCATCAGCTTGCAGGCATAGGTGAACAGGTCGAGCCGCGATCAAGTGCCCGTCATATTCATGTCGGGCGCGCCAATATCCGAACGGTTGATCGTACAGTTACGTATCGCGCGTGAGAGGAATTGTGGTCACATTTTCGGCGACCGAAGAGGCGTCAGCCCCGCCGCTTTCAGGAGAGTGACCATGTCCATGACATTGGCGGCCAGGCTCGCGATGAGCGCCGCATGTATCGCTGTCGGCGCGACTCCGGTGCTGGCGAGGGACGCGAACCGACTACAGAATCTGGTCGGCGCTCGGGCCGGCAGTGGCGAAGCCGAGCTGGAGCGGCATGGGTTCACCTATATCGGCGGCCACGAAGGCCAGAATTACGTCCATAGTTACTGGTGGCATGCCGGCGACAGGAATTGCATCGAGGTGAAGACGGCCGATGGGCGATACGACGCGATCGTCAACGCGCCGAACCGGGATTGCAATCAGCGCGGCGGCGACAAGGTGGGGGCTGCGATCGCCGGCGCCGCGGTCGGCGCGCTGGTGGTCGCGGCGATCGCCTCCTCGCACAAGTCGAGCCATCACGAAAACGGCCGGCACTACGACGACTGGCGCCAGGACGACCAGTTCGAACGCGGCTATGGTCACGGCGTTCACCACGCGCCGTATCACAATTACGAGCGCAGCGACTTCTACGCCCGCGGTTATGAAGCCGGGATCGACCAGCGTCAGCGCAACACCTATGACCATAGCGGGCGCGGCGGTTATCGGCCGCATGCCAGCCTCCACGGAATCAAGGGACAGGAGTCGATTTGGGCGATCGACGAAATGCGCACCCGAGGGTTCCGCAACGTCGATTCGTTCAGTTCGGGCAACACGCGCTATGCGATCTATTACAAGGGCGATACCGGGCAGTGCGTGCAGATGACCAATGCCGACAATCGCGTCTATGACGTGCGGGAGATCGGCACGCATCCCAACTGCCGGTAACGCGGGGCGCCCCGACGGCCAGGTTCGACGCTATCGAGACAATCGCGAAGGAGCCGTGAAGATGCGTTTCGTGCTTCCACTCGCCGCCGTCCTTTGTTCGCCCCTGCTGGCGGTGCCAGCAAGCGCGCAATCGGTGGCGCCGATCGAATTCGCAAGAGGCGCCACGTCGATGACCGTGAGCGGCATCCTTCGCGGCGATCGCTATATCGATTATCGCGTCGCCGTCGTTGCCGGGCAGCGACTGACCGTCGCGCTACGTGTCGCCAACGGATCCGCCTATTTCAACGTCATGGAGCCCGGCTCCCGCGACGTCGCGATCTACAACAGTTCGACCGGCGAGCAGCGCTTTTCGGACAGAGCCGCGCGGAGCGGCGCTTACACGATCCGCGTCTATCAGATGCGCGCGACGGCACGGCGCGGTGAAATCGCGCGCTTCAGCCTGTCGGTGGAAGCGACCGGCAGGGCGAGCGACAATAGCGCGCCCTCCCACCGCACCGGCGATGCGCTGGTTCCTGGCACGCCGTATCACGCCACGGCGATGATACGGTGCCGCGCCGCTGCGGGGATGACGATGGCCCAGTGCAAGGCGGGCGTCATTCGCCGGCTGACTTCAGCAACTGTGCATCTCGACAGGCCGGGTGGCGGAGAACGAACGATCGTATTCCGTGGCGGCAAGGCGGTATCGAGCGACAGCGGATTGCCCCTGCGCGTCGATCGCCGCGGCGACACCAGCATCGTCCGGACGGGGATGGAGCTTTACGAAATTCCGGATGCGCTGATCGGGGGCGGCTAAGCGGCTCGCCCCGCGCCTAGCCGTAGTGGATGACCTCAACCTTTTCGAGCGTCACCAGCCCGATATCGTCGAGCGCCTCCAGATCGCCGAAGAAAGTGCGCAGCTTTTCCTCGGTATCCACCAGTTCGATCACCAGCGGAAGATTCGATGACAGATCGAGGATCCCGGCGTTGTGGATCGTCGATGTCGCGCCGAATCCCATCGGCCCGCGCAGCACCGTGGCGCCGGCCAGGCCCGCGTCGCGCGCGCTGGTGACGATTTCCTCATACAGGGCGCGGTGACGGCCGCGGGCGCGCTCCTGGGTGTAGATGCGCATCAGGCAAGCTTGGGCGGGGGACTGCATGTCATGATCCTCATGGACGGGGCGCGCGTGGACCGATCATCCATCGCCGCGATTGACGCTGCAGGAGTCATCAGCCCGGCCGGCGCTCGAAGGGAGACTCCATTCCCTGCTTCCGTCATGCGTCGCGCCGACGAATGCCGTCAAGCGGGGACTTGCCCGGACCCGCGCGATCGACGATAGAAAGCGCGCGCCACGGTGCAGAGGCCGGTCGCCACGCCGACCTCCGGGGATGGAGTTCCCCCGCAACCGCCCGCTCGGGCTGATGACTCCTGTCGTACCAACAGCGGCGCCGCATGGCCCCGCCGGGGATGATTGGAGTCGATTGTGATCACCTCTTTGTGGATCGCCCTGGGGGGCGCGCTCGGCAGCATGGGGCGCTACGGCGTGTCGCGGGTGTTCAGCTTCTGGGTGGGCGAGACTTTTCCCTGGGGCACCCTGGCCGTGAACATCATCGGATCGTTCGTGATCGGGATGTTCGCGGTGCTGAGCGGCCCTGACGGGCGCATGATGGTCGCGCCCGATGCGCGGCAATTCGTGATGGTCGGCATCTGCGGCGGCTTCACCACCTTTTCCTCGTTCAGCCTGCAGACGCTGGCGTTGGTTCGCGATGGCGACATGGTGGAGGCCGGCGCCAATATCGTGCTGTCGGTGGTGCTGTGCCTCGTGTTCGTCTGGCTGGGGTCGGTCGCCGCGGCGCTGCTCAACAAGGGCGCGATGTGACCGCTTTCAGTCGCCGCGCAATTCGATCGCGCTGATCGCGGCGGCCAGTTCGGCGGCGCGGAACGGTTTTGGCAGATAGGCGGTGCCCTCGCCGGCTTCCGCACTGCCGCGGAAGCCGGAAATGATCAGCGCGCGCACGTCCGGCCGGCGCTGACGCACCAGATCGGCCAGCCGATCTCCCATCATCTGCGGCATGACCTGATCGGTGACCAACAGATCCGGGGCATAGCCGCTATCGATCAGCTGCAAGGCTTCGGCGCCGGAGGTGCATTCGACGACGTCATGGCGCATCGCGGCGAGCATCGCGGCAGTACTGGCGCGGACCAGCGGTTCATCATCGACCAGCAATATCTTCATCGGCCGAACTGACGCGGAGTCGACCTTCGTCGCGGGCGTTCCGATTACGTCTGAAGGGGCGTCCTCGCTCGCGGGCAGCAACAGTTCGATCGTCGTGCCCCGCCCCGGCGCACTTTCGATCGTCAGCGCGCCGCCAAGCTGTCCGGCGAGACCATGCACCATCGAGAGGCCGAGCCCGGTGCCCCCGCCAAACCCCTTGGTCGTGAAAAAGGGCTCGATCGCGCGGCGGCGCGTTTCATCGTCCATGCCCGATCCAGTGTCGGCGACGGTTATCGCCACATAGCGCCCGGCGTTTAGCTCATCCCGTGGCGCCGGCAGATCGAGGGCGCTGACGCGAATGTCGAGCCGGCCCCTGTCCGGCATCGCATCGCGCGCGTTGACCGCGAGATTGAGCAGCGCCATTTCGATCTGGTTGGCGTCGGCCAACGCGACCGGCAGGTGATCGTCGATCGTCAGGACGATCTCGATCCCCGCCCCGATCGTGCTTCGCAGCAATTGCTGGACATCGCGAACCAGGGCGCCGATCGCCAGCGGCCGCGCCTGCAAAGGCTGGCGCCGCGCGAAGGCAAGCAACCGCTGGACCAGCGTCTTCGCGCGCGTGGCGGATTGCACGGCGCCGTCGATCAGCTGCGCCGTGCGTGCGTCATGCGTGTCGCGGTGCGCCAGCAAGTCGAGCGTGCCCAGAATCGGGGTCAGCAGATTGTTGAAATCATGGGCGACGCCGCCGGTCAGCTGGCCGAGCGCCTCCATCTTCTGCGCCTGGCGCAGCGCGTCTTCCGTGGCGCGCAGCGCTTCGCTGCGATCACGCTCCACCGTCACATCATGCGCGATGCAATAGGCGTAATTGCCCTCCAGCACGCCGCTCCAGCTCAGCCAGCGATAAGTGCCGTCGGCGGCGCGCATTCGGCTGGTGAAGCCGCGCAACGTCTCACCGCGCACCAGCGCATCCCACGCGGCGCGCGAGGCATCGCGATCGTCGGGATGCTCCAGCCATTCGGAGGTGCGGCCGAGCAATCGCCCGATCGGCCACCCCAGCACAGCGACCCAGGCCGGGCTCGCGCTGGTCCACACCGCATCTCGATCGCACACCATGATCGGATCCTGCGACAGTGCCCACACGCGGTCGCGCTCGCGCGTGCGATGATCGACCCGCGCCTCGAGGTCGCGCGCATGGCGCTCCGCCGCTTCCTCGGCGCGCTTGGCCTCGGTGATATCCTCAGCCACACCGATGAACCCTTCGGGCATGCCGGCGGTATCGTAGCGCGGTTGCGAGATCGATCGGATCCAGCGGAATTCACCGTCACCGCGCCGATAGCGCGCTTCCAGTTGAAAGCGTTGCCCGCTGGCCTCGCCGGCCAGCGACTCAGCGACGACGCGCTCGCGATCGTCTTCGTGCAGGATGGTGCGCCAATCGAACCGGCATGCCGCGTCATACGGCAGGCCGAGAAAATCCATATAGGCGCGGTTGACGAAGGCGCGGGTCCGATCGGGCGCCGTCACCCACATCGGCACTGGCGCACTATCGGCGATGCGGCGAAACCGTTCCTCGCTCTCCCGCGCCGCTTCGAGGGCGCGCCACTGATCGGTGACATCCTGGACCAAGGCATAGAAGCCGCGCACCTTGCCGTCCTCGACGTGCGGAACGTGGTGGATGATCGTCTGCCGCGGGCCATCGCTGCGCAGGAAAGTCGCCTCATAGGTGACTCGCTCGCCGCGCAACGCGCGCTCGATATAGGGTTTGCGCACCGCGTAGATATCGGGCGCCATCAACTCTTCGAGCGGCCGATCGACGATCTCAGACAAAGGCCGCTCGAACCAGCCCTCATAGGCGGCATTGGCGAAGCGGAAACGTCGTTCCGAATCGATATACGAAATCAGCGCCGGCAGCGCATCCGCGATCGAGCGCAACCGCTGCGCCGTCGTCGTGCGCCGCTGGGCGATCTGCGCACGCAGCGTCGCATTCTCGGCTTCGAGCTCTTCAATCCGCCGATCGCGCTCGTCGTCCGCCACGCCCTGTCCCTGTTTTCGGCCAATGCTATCCCTAAGCCGTTGGCGGAACACGGGCAACCGCGCGCATGGCGGCGTCACTTGATTTCGCTCGATCGCGCCCGAAACCGCTCGCGTCGCGTCGCTACCGCAGCCGAACCCAGGTCGGCGCATGATCGCTGGCCTTTTCGCGGCCGCGATACTCCTTGTCGACGCCGGCATCGACCAATCGATCGGCGGCTTGCGGGCTGAGCAACAGATGATCGATGCGAAAGCCGGCATCGCGCTGCCAGGCGCCGGCCTGATAGTCCCAGAAAGTCCACACGCCGCCGTTCGGATGCCGCGTGCGCAACGCATCCGTCCAGCCCTGCGCCACCAGCGCGCGGTAGCCCGAGCGGCTTTCCGGCTGCATCAGCGCATCGTCCTGCATCGCGCGGACCGAAAATGTGTCGTCGTCGTTCGGGATGACGTTGAAATCGCCGGCGAGCACGGCCGGCCGCTCCTCGGCGAGCAACGCCCGCGCGCGATCGCGCAGCCGATCGATCCACTGAAGCTTGTAATCGAACTTCGGGCCGGGTTGCGGATTGCCGTTGGGCAGATAGATCGAAGCGATCGTCAGGCCGTCAACTTCGACTTCCAGATAGCGGCTATGCGCATCTTCGGGATCGCCGGCCAGCCCGCGCTGGCGCTCGACGGGCTCAGTCCCCCTGGCGAGCACCGCCACGCCATTGAAACCTTTCTGTCCGTGCCACACCGCGCCATATCCGGCCTCGCGAATGTCGCTTTCCGGAAAGGTTTCGTCGCTCGACTTGAGCTCCTGCAAGCACACGATATCCGGCTGCTGCTCGGCGAGATACTCCAGCAGCCGCGGCAGCCGGGCCTTGATCCCGTTGACGTTGTACGTGACGATTTTCAAGCGCGTCAGACCGCGAAGCTTGAGCCGCAGCCGCAGCCGGCAGCGGCATTGGGGTTGTCGACCTTGAACGCCGCACCGCCAAGCGATTCGACGAAATCGACCGATGCGCCGCGCACCAGATCGAGGCTGATCGCATCGACGACGAGCGTCACACCGTCCGTTTCCGCGATGATGTCGTCCCCTTCGGCCCGATCGGCGAGTTCGAAGCGATATTGAAAGCCCG
This sequence comes from Sphingomonas sp., assembly GCA_051960335.1. GTDB lineage: Bacteria > Pseudomonadota > Alphaproteobacteria > Sphingomonadales > Sphingomonadaceae > Sphingomonas. The sequence continues at coordinate 2,935 of JBQCEK010000278.1, read as the reverse complement.
AACAACCCCCGCCCTCGACCGCCAGCCGAAGCATCGCCGGCTTGCCTTGCCGCTGGGCGATCGCCGCAACACGGGCGGCAGCGGCGCTGGTCAGCGCGATATCGGGAACAGTAGGCGTCATGACGCGAAGATAGGCGGTGCGGCGCGGCTCGGCAACCGCACCGCTATACGGATGACTCAGTCTTCGCTTTCGGGAATGGCCGGCGCCGCGGTGCTGAGCGATGCCGTCTGCAGCTTGGCGTCATTCTGCATCGCGACGAGATAATCGGCGGTCTGCAGGAACGGCAGCGGGTTCACGGCGCGGCCGTCGATCCGGACCTCATAATGAAGATGGCTGCCGGTCGAACGTCCGGTCGAACCCATGAGCGCAATCAATTGCCCCCGCTTCACCCGCTCGTTTTCGCTCACCAGGATCTTGGAAAGGTGGCCGTAGCGCGTCTGAATCCCCTTGCCGTGATCGATTTCGACGAGGTTGCCATAGCCACCCGCGTGTCCGGCGCGATCGACGATTCCGTCGGCGGTTGCGTAGATCGGCGTGCCGACCGGCCCCGGCATGTCCACCCCGGCGTGCATTGCCGCGGTGCCCTTGAACGGATCGCTGCGCACGCCGAAATAGCTCGAGAAGATCAGCTTGGCCTCATGGATCGGGTGGATCGAGGGGATTGCGATCACGCTGCGTTCGAGCGAGTCGAGCTTCTTCCAGCTGACGAAGAGCGAGCGGAACTGAGCGTCGGCGCGCGCTTCCGGCGTCGCATCGGCCGCCGCAGCCGGCTCATAGGGACCGCCCATCGCCTCGCCCTTGTCGGCCAGAAACCGCTTCGGATCGATCCCGAGTTGGCGAAGCTTGGCGGCAGTCTGCTGATAACGCTGCTGCGCGAGGCGCTCGGCCCGCGCGGCAAGCAGCGTCTGATTGCGCTCGGCAAGACGGAACGGCGCAAGCGCATCATCGGCCAGCGCGGGCGCGCCGGGGGTCGCCACCGGCATGTTGAGCGCGATCTGAGTGGGGCTGATGCGGCCGCTGAGCACGCCGGCGAGGACCGCCTGGCGGCGCTCGATCGTCGAGGCATGCGCTTCGGCGGCGACCTTGATCGCCGTCACATTGGCTTCCATCGCCGCAACCTTGGCCTGCATCGCGGCCACCTTGCCGGCCGGCGTCGCCGGCTGGACGATGCCGCTTGCCTCCGCCGCGCCACGCGCAGCCTGGGCAACACCATAAGCCGAGAAGCACAGGGTGACAGCCGCTGCACTGGCCAAGGCGATCTGGCTCTTGCCGCCGAGCGTAAGGCGCTTCAGGTCACGGCCGTTGCGAAAGATGATATCGCGCGAGGCAAACAAGGAACGGAGCCGCACGAATGACGGCGCGCCAATAACGTTCTGCAATTGAATCATAGTTCCCCGGCGACCCGATCGGACGCTCCTTCGCGCCCAAGACTATTTTCAAACCATCACAAATCCGGACCGCAGACCCCTCCCGCGCCGAACGATGATGTTTGAGCGTGCCGGAACGGAATCGGCAAGCACTGCCGCGGCTTGCCGCGTTCAGCCGCGCATCACGTGCGGCGAACCGAGCAATGATACAATATTTCTCAGCCGTGGACTGTCGAACAGAGGTGTTTCGCAAGCGAATCGATCATTCGCGATCGAGAGGGATTCGCGCCGCTCAACCGAGTGAGCGTGCCGCCTCCAGCACCTGCTCGACATGGCCGGGTACCTTCACCTTGCGCCAGGCTCGGACCAGCTTGCCGTCGACGCCGAACAGGAAGGTCGATCGATCGATTCCCATATATTTTCGGCCGTACAGCGATTTTTCGATCCATGCGCCGAACGCCTCGATCACCGTTCCCGGCTCGTCCGACGCGAGCGGCACAGCGAGCGCATATTTATCGATGAACTTGCGATGCTTGGCAGGGCTGTCCTTTGATACGCCGATGACCGCCGCGCCGGCCTTCTTGAAGGCCTCGATATGGTCGCTGAAGCCTTGGGCTTCGCGCGTGCAGCCGCTCGTATCGTCCTTGGGATAGAAATAGAGGACGAACGGCTGACCGACGTAATTGCGCAATTTGACGGGGCCGCCGTCGGGCATGGTCAGCGAGAGATCGGGGATCATGTCGCCTTCAGCGATCGTCATTCGTCGTCTCCTGCCGCCATCGCCCATGCCTTACGCACCTCGTGCCGCGTCCGATCGAGCGATGCAACCAGCGACTCCCATTCCTCGACCCCTGCGGCGTGCGCGATGAGCGACCGGGTCGCGGTGGCCGGCGGCTGGGCATCCGGCGCGAGCAGCCGAAGCGCCACGAGCAGACGCGTGAGGAAATCATAGGCCGGCGCGGCTTCGGGGGGCAACAGCCGCTTCCCGACCAGCGCCGCGATCGCCCGATCGAGCCGCGGATCGAAGCCGGTCTTGTGCGTCAACTGAGCCACATGGACGGCGAATTCCAGATCGACCAGACCGCCGGGCAACAGCTTGGCGTCCAGCGGCCCTTGCGGCGCCTTGTGCATCGCCATCTCCGCCCGCATCACTCGCGCGTCGGCGATGATGTCGCGCGCGGGGCGGTCTCCACCAAGCACCGAATCGATCACCGCGGACACATCGGCGCGCGCGGTTGCCGAACCGAAAATGGCGCGCGCACGGGTCAACGCCATATGCTCCCAGGTCCAGGCGTCGGTGCGCTGATAGCGCGCGAAGCCATCCAGCGAGACAGCCAGCGGTCCCTGATTGCCCGAGGGGCGCAGCCGCGTATCGATTTCGTAGAGTGGGCCGGACGCGGTCGGCACCGACAACGCCGCCGTCAGGCGCTGCGCCAGGCGATTATAGTAATGGACCGCACCCAGCGGTTTCGCCCCGTCCGATTCGGCGGCGTAGTCGCCGGTGAAGAGGTAGATCAGATCGAGATCCGACGCATGGGTGAGCGCGCCGCCGCCCAACCGCCCCAGC
>JBQCEK010000277.1:0-8165 GCA_051960335.1 Sphingomonas sp. | reverse complement strand
CACTGGTCTTCACGCCGCGCCGCTCCTCGTCGATCCGCATCAGATTAAGCGATATGAGCAATCCGATCACGCTCATCATCGCGGGTGGAATCCATACGATCATGCCCCCGATCCGTTGATCGGAAAGCGCATCGACGCCCAGATAAAAGCGCCCGCACCACGCATAGAAGCGATATATGTCGCTGTCCGCAAACGCGATCAGCGCCCCCATCGCGATCTGCGGCGGCGCGACCAACAAGCTCATCAAGATACGGACCGCAAAGGAATTGTGTGCCTGTTCGCGCGGCCGCGGATCGAGCACCACGCTCCAGAACAGAATGCCGTCGATCACCATCGACCAGTTCATGAAGGCGTAGAGCTGAGGGTCGATCATCGCGACGAAATGCACGGGCGGATAAAGCCACAGCGCGATCAAGCCGACGAACATAACGCAAGCCACATCGGGCCTCTGGAAAAAGCGCAGCAGCAAATCGAACCAGCGATGCCTGATTACCCGCTGGAGCCAGGCCGGGGCACCGGCGGCGAGCACCGGCCATGGCCATGCCGCCGCGATCAGGAACGGGCCCAGATGGTGCATGGTCACATGCTGAATGCGATTGAAGAAGAACATGTGCTGCGCAAGATATTCATAACGCGTCTGAAGCACTGCCCAGATCAAGGCCATGCCGATTGCCGTCAAGGCGATGCGCCACCGCGCCGTCGCGACAGTGCGAAGACCACGGCAGTAGCTCCAGATCGCCAGCGCGAACCCGCCATACCAGGTCCAGGAGAAATCCCACGGCGCCCAGAACGGCATCCATGACCCGTGATACCGGCACAGCCACCACAGCAAAGCGCCCGTCGCAGCAATGATCGCCGTATCGCGCCATCCCCCCCGACTCTCCGTGCTTTTCGGCCGAAGCGGCGCTGTGGTGGTGATCTGGTCCATGACTGCCAGACCCCGACTACGCGCCTTTTCCGCCACTTCCAAGCATCTCCGCCAGCGGCGGCCAAGTGGATCCCAGGCGGACTTCTCTCATCGATTTTCTCGCTCTTACTGACAGAGGTTAATCGCTTTGCTCGATTGCGCGCGATCCTTAGGATCGTCCGCAACCCCAAGTGAGGAGAGAATCATGGACGCCAAAACGACGGACCCGCTGAGCTGCCCGATGAAGGACCCGGCCGCGCTGAGGGTCTTGCTGGGACGGACCAATCGCGATTGGTGGCCCAATCAGCTGTCGCTCGAGATTCTTCACCAGAACGGGGCGGTTTCGAACCCGATGGGTGAGGCATTCGATTATGCGAAAGCGTTCAAGTCGCTCGATTACGACGCGGTGAAGCGCGATCTGCACGCGCTGATGACCGACAGCCAACCATGGTGGCCGGCCGATTACGGCACCTATGCGCCGTTCTTCATCCGTATGGCATGGCACAGTGCAGGCACTTATCGCACGGGTGACGGACGTGGCGGCGCGTCCTCGGGTTCGCAGCGCTTCGCTCCGCTCAACAGCTGGCCGGACAACGCCAATCTGGACAAGGCGCGGCGGCTCCTCTGGCCCATCAAGCAGAAGTACGGGCAAAAGCTCTCCTGGGCGGATCTGATGATCCTCGCCGGCAACGTCGCGATCGAATCGATGGGTGGGCCGATCTTCGGTTTCGGCGGCGGGCGCGAGGACGTCTGGGAGCCGGAGAAGGATATTTACTGGGGTACCGAGGAGCAATGGGTTGGCCAGGAGGGCAATCTCACCCGGATCGACGAGGAAGCGGGGCGCGCACTCGAAAATCCACTAGCCGCGATTCAGATGGGCCTCATCTACGTCAATCCCGAAGGCCCTGGTGGCGATCCCGATCCGCTGAAATCGGCCCGCGATATCCGCGAGACCTTCGCCCGCATGGCGATGAACGACTATGAGACGGTCGCCCTCACTGCCGGCGGCCACACCTTCGGCAAATGCCACGGCGCCGGGGACGCATCGAAGGTCGGCGCCGAGCCCGAAGGTGCGGATATCGCCATGCAGGGGCTCGGCTGGATGAGCGGCCACGAAAGCGGCATGGGCGATCACACGATCACCAGCGGCCTCGAAGGTTCATGGACGCCCACGCCCACCAAATGGACGATGAACTATTTCCACATGCTGCTCGATTACGAATATGAGCTGGTGAGGAGCCCGGCCGGCGCCAAACAATGGCAACCGATCAATCAGAAGCCGGAAGATATGGCGCCGGGCGCCCACAGCCCCGATCGCCGCGTGCCAACGATGATGACGACGGCCGATCTGGCCATGAAGGCCGACCCGGCCTATCGCAAGATTTCCGAACATTTCCGCGACAACCCGGACGAGTTCGCGGACGCCTTCGCGCGCGCGTGGTTCAAGCTCACTCACCGCGACATGGGGCCGAAGCCCCGATATCTGGGACCCGACGTGCCGACGGAAGATCTGATCTGGCAGGACCCCATACCCGCCTCCGATCACGCCGTGATCGACGCTGCGGATGTTACCGCTCTGAAGCGCAAACTGCTGGATTCCGGCCTTTCCGTTTCCGAACTGGTGCAGACCGCATGGGCTTCGGCATCGACCTTCCGCGGATCCGACAAGCGCGGCGGCGCCAATGGTGCGCGCATTCGTCTTGCCCCCCAAAAGGATTGGGACGTCAACCAGCCGCAACAACTCGCTCATGTTCTAAAGGTGCTGGAAGGCATCAAGGCCGATTTCGACGGCGCGGCGAGCGGCGGCAAGAAGGTCAGCCTCGCCGATCTGATCGTGCTGGGCGGCACGGCAGCGATCGAAAAGGCTGCGCGCGATGCGGGACATGATGTTGACGTGCCGTTCACGCCGGGCCGTACCGATGCGTCCGCTGAGCAAACCGACTCGGCAAGCTTCGATCCGCTGGAGCCCAAGGCCGATGGCTTCCGCAACTATCTCCAGGTCAAGTTCAACGTGCCAACCGAAGAGCTGCTGGTCGATCGGGCCCAGCTGCTGGGGCTGAGTGCGCCCGAAATGACGGTGCTGGTCGGCGGGCTGCGCGTGCTCGGCGCCAACCATGGTGGATCCAAACACGGCGTATTCACTGATCGTCCCGGCAAGCTCACGAACGATTTCTTCGTCAATCTGCTCGATATGGGCACCGCCTGGAAGGAAGTCGATTCGGAAGGTGACGAGGTGTTCGTCGGAACCTGCCGCAAGACCAATGAGCGCAAGTGGACTGGCACGCGCACCGATCTCGTCTTCGGGTCGAACTCGCAGCTGCGCGCGCTGTCGGAAGTGTATGCGGCAAGCGATGCGAGCCGCAAGTTTGTCGACGATTTCGTCGCCGCGTGGACCAAGGTGATGAACGCCGACCGCTTCGATCTGGCGTCAGCGTAAGCCGGCTTGAAAAGGTCCCGGTGCCGTGATTTGCCCTCGGCGCCGGGCTTTCACGCCTATCCTTCGTCGCCCATGCGGAGCGCCGCGATGAAGGCTTCCTGAGGGATGCTCACGCTTCCATATTCGCGCATCCGCTTCTTGCCTTCCTTCTGCTTGTCGAGCAGCTTGCGCTTGCGGCTGGCGTCACCGCCATAGCATTTCGCGGTCACGTCCTTGCGTAGTGCGGCGATCGTCTCGCGTGCGATTACCTTGCCGCCGATTGCCGCCTGGATCGGAATTTTGAACAGGTGGCGTGGAATCAGGTCCTTCAGCCGCTCGCACATCCCCCTGCCCCGCGCCTCGGCGGTCGAACGGTGGACGATCATGCTCAGCGCATCGACCGGCTCGTTGTTGACCAGAATGCTCATTTTGACGAGGTCTCCCTCGCGATAGCCGATCTGGTGATAATCGAAGCTCGCGTAGCCGCGGGAGATGCTTTTCAGCCGGTCGTAGAAGTCGAACACCACTTCGTTGAGCGGCAGTTCATACGTCACCTGCGCGCGCCCGGCGACATAGGTCAGATTCTTCTGGATGCCGCGCCGATCCTGACAGAGCTTGAGGATCGAGCCGAGATATTCGTCGGGGCAATAGATCACCGCCTCGATCCACGGCTCGGCAATACTCTCGATCTTGTTGGGATCGGGCATGTCGGCGGGGTTGTGCAGCTCGATATGGCCGCCGCCATGCGTCAGCTCGATCTGATAGACGACGCTCGGCGCGGTGGTGATGATGTCGAGATCGTACTCGCGAGTCAGCCGTTCCTGGATGATTTCCAGATGCAGCAGCCCCAGGAAGCCACAACGGAAGCCGAAGCCTAGCGCGGCGCTGGTTTCCATTTCGAAGCTGAACGATGCGTCGTTGAGGCGCAGCTTGGAGATGCTCTCGCGCAATTTCTCGAAGTCATTGGCGTCGACCGGGAACAACCCGCAGAACACCACCGGCTGGACTTCCTTGAAGCCCGGCAGTGGCGCCTCGGTCGGCCGCTTGGCGTCGGTGATCGTGTCGCCAACGGCAGTCTGCGCGACCTCCTTGATCTGTGCCGTGATGAATCCGATCTCGCCGGCGCTGAGCTCGCTCAGCTGCTCGATCTTGGGCCGGAAGCAGCCGACGCGGTCGATCAGGTGGGTCGTTCCCGCCTGCATGAACTTGATCTGCTGGCCCTTCTTCAGCGTTCCCTCGACCACGCGAACGAGGATGACGACTCCCAGATACGGATCGTACCAACTATCGACCAGCATTGCCTTGAGCGGCGCGTTCCGATCGCCCTCGGGTGCTGGAATACGAGTGACGATCGCTTCCAGAACGTCATCGATGCCGATCCCGGATTTAGCGCTGGTCAGCGCCGCATTCGAAGCATCCAGCCCGATGATGTCCTCGATCTCGGCCTTCACCTTGTCGATGTCGGCGGCGGGCAGATCAATCTTGTTGATGACAGGCACGATCTCATGGTCATGCTCGATCGATTGATAGACGTTCGCCAGCGTCTGTGCCTCGACTCCCTGCGCCGCGTCGACCACCAGCAGTGCGCCTTCGCACGCCGCAAGGCTGCGCGACACCTCATAAGCGAAGTCGACATGGCCCGGCGTGTCCATCAGGTTGAGCTCGTAGGTCTCACCGTCCTTGGCGGTATAGTTCAGCCGCACGGTCTGCGCCTTGATCGTGATCCCGCGCTCGCGTTCGATATCCATGTTATCGAGCACCTGCGCCGACATCTCGCGCTCGGTCAGCCCGCCCGTCGTCTGAATCAGGCGATCGGCAAGCGTCGACTTGCCATGATCGATATGGGCGATGATGCTGAAATTACGGATTTTGTCGAGCGGAGTCACAGGCGGCCTTGAAAGCTGGCGGGATAGGATTTGCGCGGGCCATAGCAGCGTGGAGCGGCCGAACAAAGCGCCAGCCGGCTTACGCCGTTTGCATCCTATACCTGCAGGGTTAAATCGATAAGCTATCGAATCGATTGGGCATCGATCCAGGGGGAATGGAAATGAAGCACACACTCTGGCTGGCTGGGGCGGCCATCGTCGCACTCATGCCGCAAACCGCGATGGCGCAGGCGCGGCCCTCTGGCACGCAGAAAACACAGCAGCAGATGATGAATGACGTGCCGCACTGCGCGCGCAAGCTCGGCACGCTGTCGATCGTCGATGGTGACGATCCCTCGGGCTGGACGCAATATAGCCTCGCACCGCCGCAAAAACTGCTCAAGGTGCTGGTCCAGCGATCGGGCTGCTTCAACCTGGTCGATCGCGGTAGCGGACTGCAGGCAGCGGAGCTCGAACGCAACGTTGGCGGCAATCTGGGCCTGCAGCGCGGTTCCAATGTCGGTCAGGGCCAGATCAAGGCTGCTGACTACGTTCTCGTTGCCGAGGTTCAGGCGGCCAACCGCAATTCTGGGGGCAGCGCCGTGGGCGGCGCGATCGGCGGATTGATCGGCCACCGCTTTGGCGCAATCGCCGGGGGCGTGGGCAGCAAGAAGATGGAGGCCAACACGGTCCTCTCACTCACCAATGTGCGCACCACCGAAACCATCGCGGTGCAGGATGGATATGCCGCCAAGAACAGCCTCACCTTCGGCGCTGGCGGCGGTACCGGCTTTTTCGGCGGAGGGATCGGTGCGGTCGGCGGCGGCTACGACAATACCGATATCGGCCGCATCGTCACGCTGGCGTTCATTCAGGCCTATAGCAAAATGGTCACCGACCTCGGGCTCGTCACGCCGGGTGACGCGGGGACGGCGCAGGCCGCCCCCGCCAAGACCTTCACCACAATGGGACCGGTCGCCATGCGCAAGAGCGCGAGTGCCAGCGGCGGCGTGATTCGCACGTTGCCCGCCGGCGCGATCCTGTATCCGACGGGCAACAAGAATGGCTTATGGTGGGAAGTCGCCGACGAAAACGACAACGTCGGCTGGGTGTTGAACACCAAGCTGGCGCCGTCGCAATAATCCGCCGGCGGCGCGTAATCCCTTTCGCGCCGCATCGATCGCGGCGAGCGCATTCATGAATCGAGCGTCGTCCGCGCCGCTGACCATCGCCCAGCGCACGCCGCGGCGATCGAGGATCGCGCGCGACAGATCGAAGAATTTCTGCCGCTCCGCGAAGGTGCCGAACATTCGCGTGCCATCCGCGATCCATGGGAGGTCGATGTCGAACAGCAAGTAGAGATCGGCGGTGTTGGTCCAGGCATCGAACCACGGATCGTGGCGGCCATAGAGCATTTCCGCCCAGACGCAGGTCATCAGCGGATCGGTGTCGAGGATCACCGGCGGCGGATTGCTTGCGACGGCCGCGCGCACCTTCGCATCGTGCGCGCGGGCAATGCCGACGAGATCGGCCATCGTCCAGCCGATCCCGAACATTTCGGTATAGGTCCGCCCGAACTCAGCAACGCACACGGTATCGAAATGGCGCGCAAGCCGCGGCGCCATCGTCGATTTGCCGGTACTCTCCGGGCCATGCAGGCAGACTGTCGTCAACGTCACGCGACGGCAGGTCCCGCCGAGCGCCGCGTACCGCGCCAATCCATCCATCCCCAAATCGCCAATGCCAGAAACACCGCGTAAAGCACCATCGTCAGCCACAATTCCTTTGCCGCGTAAAGGCCGATCGAAACGATATCCACTCCGATCCACAGCATCCAGTTCTCCAGCAGGCGCCTGGCCAGCATGATCTGCGCGGCGATGCTTACAATCGCGACGCCGGCATCCCACCAGGGATAGGACGCATCGGTAAAGCGGTGCATCAGCCCACCCCATAGGACGATGCCGACGGTGCAACCTGCAGCCCAGTCGATCCGTTGTCGGGCTGACATCACCTCGACGCGAATATCGCCCTCGCGCGCTTGCGATCGGCGCCACTGCCACCAACCGTACAGATTGACCGCGAAAAAGAAGATTTGCAGCAGCGCATCGCTATACAGTTTGGCCTGAAAGAAGATGCGCGCATAGATCGTCACCATCGCCAGCGCGAACGGATAGTTCCAGATGCTGCGCCTTACGAGCAGCACGATATTGATGACGCCGAGCAGGAAGGCGACGGTCTCGATCGCTGACATGGCCATGCGATAGCCACGCTTGCCCCGTGACGCCAAGCGTTTACGGTGCCGACCGCAAACGATCGAGGAGAGCGGGTCGATGCGTCATGTCGCGGTGATCGGATCGGGGCCGGCGGGATATTACACCGCCGAAGCCTGCCAGAAGACTTTCGGCGACGCGGTAAGGATCGACATTATCGATCGCCTGCCCGTTCCGTTCGGCCTGATCCGATCCGGCGTCGCTCCCGATCACCAATCGATCAAGAACGTTTCCCGCCGGTACGAAGCGGTCGCGCTGACGGATAACGTCCGCTTTGTCGGTAATGTGACGATCGGCCGAGACGTTACCATGGACGAGCTTCGCGCGCTGTACGACGCAGTGGTGCTGGCGACGGGCGCGCCTTCGGATCGTCAGCTTGATCTGCCGGGCAGCGATCTGCCCGGCGTGATCGGATCGGCCGCATTTGTCGGCTGGTACAACGGCCATCCCGATCATGCCGATCTGGCGCCGGTGCTCGACGGACCGGGCGCCGTGGTAATCGGCAACGGCAATGTCGCCCTCGATGTCGCGCGCATCCTGGCCAAGACCGAAGCGGAGTTTGAAGGATCGGATATCGTCGGCCATGCGCTCGCCCACCTCGGTCGCCACGCCATCAACCGCGTGACAATCCTTGGCAGGCGCGGCCCGCACCAGATCGCGATGACGCCAAAGGAACTCGGTGAGTTGGGCCACCTCAACCGGGCATC
>JBQCEK010000276.1:0-2601 GCA_051960335.1 Sphingomonas sp. | reverse complement strand
GACCCGCGCAAGGGCATGCCGGTGCTGCTCCGTGCCTGGCCCGAGATCCACGCGCGCACCGGCGCGCGCTTGCGGGTCGTCGGCGCCGACCCGCTGATGGTTCGGCTCATGTGTCTTGCGATCGCGCGCCTGCTTGGCCGAGCCGCCAGCGCTGTCGCCTTCGACGATGAAGATTTCGGTGCCGGCCGGATCGTCGGCCGAGCAGTCGGTGAGCTTGCCGGGCAGGCGCAGCTTGCGCGACGAGGTCGCGGTCTTGCGCTTGACCTCGCGCTCCTGCTTGCGGCGCAGGCGCTCGTCCATTCGCTCGAGCACATAGCCGAGCAACGCCTTGCCGCGATCCATATTGTCGGTGAGGAAATGGTCGAAATGGTCGCGCACCGCCTTCTCGACTAGCCCGGCGGCTTCGGGCGAGGTGAGGCGGTCCTTGGTCTGGCTCTGGAACTGCGGATCGCGGATGAACACCGAGAGCATCAGCTCGCTGCCGGTCATCACGTCGTCGGCGGTGAGGTCCTTGGCCTTTTTCTGCCCGGTCAGCTCGCCGAACGCGCGCAATGCCCGCACCAATGCGGCGCGCAGCCCGGCCTCGTGGGTGCCGCCATCGGGGGTCGGGATGGTGTTGCAATACCAGCTATAGCTGCCGTCGGACCAGAGCGGCCACGCCACCGCCCATTCGACGCGGCCCTGCGCATCGGGAAAATCCTGGCTGCCGGCGAAAAACTCCGCGGTTGCGCACTCGCGCCCGCCGATCTGCTCGCGCAGGTGATCGGCGAGCCCGCCGGGAAACTGGAACACCGCCTCGGCCGGCGTTTCGTCCGCAATCAGCTCGGGCGCGCACTTCCAGCGGATTTCCACGCCGGCGAACAGATACGCCTTGGATCGCGCCAGCTTGTAGAGCCGCGCGGGCTTGAAATGCATCTCGGGCCCAAAAATCTCGGTATCGGGTACGAATGACACGCTCGTTCCACGGCGATTGGGCGTGCCGCCGAGCTGTTCGATCGGGCCGAGCGTGATCCCGCGCGAGAACCGCTGGCGATAGAGTTCGCGATTCTTGGCGACCTCGACCACCGTCTCCGACGACAGCGCGTTGACCACGCTGACGCCGACGCCGTGCAACCCGCCCGAGGTTGCATAAGCCTTGCCGTCGAACTTGCCGCCCGAATGCAGCGTCGAGAGGATCACCTCAAGCGCCGACTTGCCCGGAAACTTCGGGTGCGGATCGACCGGGATGCCGCGGCCATTGTCGACGATCGTCAGCCGGTTGCCCGGCTCCAGCGTCACTTCGATCCGCGTCGCGTGCCCCGCCACCGCCTCGTCCATCGCATTGTCGAGCACCTCGGCGGCGAGGTGGTGCATCGCGCGCTCGTCGGTGCCGCCGACATACATGCCGGGGCGGCGGCGGACAGGCTCGAGCCCCTCGAGGACCTCGATCGAGGAGGCGTCATAGTCGGGCGTGGTCTTGGCGGAAGACGCGAACAGATCGGACATGGCGTCCGGTATAGGGGGCCGGGAGTCGGATAGACAATATGCGTCAGGCGACCAGCGCCGGCGTGCCGCAGCGCATGCCCGTTACGCGCACGTCGGCCTGGCCGTAATGCACCCCGATCGTATCGGTGACGAGATCGATCAGCGAATCGAGCGCCGGCGCGACGAGCATCAGCTGCGATCCAAGCGCGCTGACGATCGGCCCGATCGGCAAGGGGATGAGCCCGCCGACGCTGACATCGAGTTGAAGGTTGCGGATCAGGGATTCGGCCAGCCCGCTGACCGCCGAGCCGCTTGATACCGTCTCGATATCGGCATTGGCCACTTGCGCCGCATCGAAGAACATCGGCTGCCAGGTTTCCGCCGCGCCGAGATCGACGACGGCCTTGCCGTTGACGTTGACCAGCAGCGCGTGGACCAGCGGCGCCTTGCTGACCGTGAGCGGGGTCGTGAAGTCCTGCAGCTTCGATGAATCGATCGCGCCGATCGCGATCGAAGCCGGCCCCGTTCGCGCTTCGACGGTGACTCCGCGGCTGGCGTCATTCGAGCAATCGATCGATTTCAGCCGCGCTTCGGCGCTGGCCATTTCGACATAGAGCGGCAGCTTGACCGATACGAGGCTGCCGATCCCCGGCAAGGAAACCCCGACCGTGGTTTCGGCGTAGATCCGCGCCTGTGCCGTGCGCAGGATGGGCGTGCCATCGGCGGTGACGGCGAGCCAGGGCGATTGTTCGGGACGCTCGCCGATCGCAACGATCACTTTGGTCGCGGCGAGGCCCGGCACCCCCGCGCCGAGATCGAGCGCTACCTGCCGTGTGGGCGAGGCCGTCTGCAGCGTCGCGGTGATGAGGTCCATGACATTGACCTTGGCGGTGCCAGGCCCGACCTCGTTCTGGCCGCCGAGCAGCCCGGGATCGATCAGCGAGGCCAGCGACACGCTCTGGTTCGGCGATTGCGCCATCAGCAAGCGAAGCGCGGTGGCGGCCGCGATGTCGCCATTGCCTTCCGCCACGCTTGCCGCGGCGGACAGGATTTGCCCGGTCGTCACCGTGGAATTGAGCGCTGACTGGTAACTGCCGGCGGTAATCGATGCGTTGGTGCGCAACGCATCGAGGAAGC
>JBQCEK010000275.1:0-3548 GCA_051960335.1 Sphingomonas sp. | reverse complement strand
AGCGCACGAAGAGCTTGCTCGGCTGACCAAAGAACTCGGGTTCATCGAATATGTGCCCGAATGCCCGCCGAACGAAAACGTCCTGAATGAGCCACTGAGGGCCGTCGCCTAATCCGGCTCAGACCCGAGGTTGACCGGCCGCCATTATGGTGATCCGGTCAACCCATGCCTCAATGGACGATAGTCTACGTATGGATGTTCTGGCCTGTGCTGCTGTCGGCAGCGGCTGCCGCTGGACGATGGGGTGGCCCCCCGGAAAGACTGGCGGCAGTCTCGTATCTTGCGGCGGCAATCGCGGAAACCGTGGTCCGGGCGCCCATGACCCATGCCTATCGAAATGTCGACTTCGGCGTCGCAGGTGTCGATCTATGTTTGCTCATCGCGCTACTCACCATCTTGAACAGGCACGAACGGAAATGGCTTTACGCTGCGGCTGCATTGCAGTTCGTGGTATTCACAGCTCACGTGGCGAAGTTGATCGTTCCGACGATGTCGCGCCTCGCCTATGCGATCATGAGCGGCAGTGGAGGCTATCCCTCGCTCGTTCTGCTCTCGATAGGAACGATCACATACCAACTGACCACCCGGCGAAGTCACCATTCGCTTCCCGGAGCTGGCGGCGCCCCGCGGCAGCCCCTTACGTCCGGTGAACATTGTGGGAGCGATAATCGAGTCCAGTGAGGACGCGCTCGAGCTAGGCGACCGCTCAGTGGATCGCAGGCATCTCCAATGGATTCTCGGGAGCGGAATTCAGGACGCGGATACCGCCGATTCATTGCTCGACGAGTTCGGGGCCTTCCCCACGATCTTCGGCGTGAGTTCGGCGCGGCATCTTCGCGTTACCAGAAGTCGCGAAGTGACCCACCGCCTTGCCTCTTTCAAGGCGGCGGCGCTCTATCTCGCGCGAAGCCGGGTGACCGGGCCCCTTGTTGGCTCTTGGCAAAGCCTCATCGACTATCTGTATTCAGACCTCGCCCATAGACCGATCGAATGTGTCCGTGTGCTGTTCCTCAACGCCCGCAACTATTTGATCAAGGATGAACTGATGTGGACCGGCACGATCGATGCTTGCAGCGTGCACGTTCGGCAGATCATTGTCAGAGCACTTGAGCTGGAAGCCGCCTCGCTCATTTTGGCCCATAACCATCCAGGCGGCGATCCGACTCCAAGCCGCGCAGACATCGACGTGACTCGATCGATCCAGCAAGCCGGCAGACCACTCGGAATCGCTGTGCACGATCACATCATTGTGAGCCCGGTGGCGCATTCCAGCATGCGTTCTGCGCGCCTGATCTAATGGTGCGGTTCCTCCATTTCGGCGCGAGTCCTGCTGGCGTGTTCCCGAATGATCTGGCCTGTTGAGCAAATGGGGCGCTTATCTCCCGAAGTGCGGAAACTCTATCAGGTGCGGGTGCCCCCGGGCGTCGGCGCAGATCTGTCCGCGACCAAGCATGGCGGGCTGGCTCGTCTGGAACCGCTGACGGCGCATGGAAGGCGCTGGCTGAGCGCCATCGTGACCGAAGAGACCAGTTGGGACGGTGATGCCCTTGTCCTGGAATTACGCTATTTTCCTAACATTGCGGAAGCCGCAATCGATGCAGGGCTGACATTCGAGCGTCATGCATTGATCAATTGAAACCGGTCACCCCCGTTACCGGGCCCGATTTACGACGGAGCGCGGGCCGGTGTTCCAACCCGCGCTCCAGTCTGATTACACTGGCTTCGCGCCGGGCGTTCCACACTTGGCGAAATGCCCCTTCGCGTCTTTGCACCGCACCGGCTTGGCGGGCTTTTTGTCGGCGCACTTGATGAACTTGCCATGCGCGTCGCGGCAAGGCGCGGCGTAGCTGGGGGCGGCGGTAAACGCGAGAGCGGCAACGGCGATTGCAATCGAACGAAGCATGTCACATTCTCCTGACCAATTATCGGCCGACGCACATCTACACCCGGCAGCGGGCTACGGAATAGTCCCTACCGGCAACGGCGTGGAAGCTGGATTCAGGGGACTTAGCGAAGGCCTAATCGTCAATTTAGTCAGCTTACGATAGACTTGCATGGTTCGGGGGCGAAGCGATGCGTTCTATAATGCTCAAGATGCTCGGCAGCATTCTGTTGAGCGCCGGTGTGACTGGATGTGGCCAAGAGACCAAGCAGGATGCCGTGACCGTCGCAGACCCTTCGGGGGCCGCCAGCGAGAACAATTCGTCGATTACAGACGGCTTGGATAACGCAAATCTGTCAACACCTGCGGTGCCGACCCTGCCTCAGCACAATTACGCCGATCGGCAAGGCGACACCTATTATTATGTTTCCGCGGTCTCTGATGAAGAGCAGAAGCAGGGCCGAGCGATTGGTGATGCTTTTGGCTATCAGTTCTTGGGTCAGAACGCCCAAGGGGAATACATCTTGGCATCTGTAGACCAGGATGGTTCGATTCGTTTTCGGGCGCGGTGTAAAATGGACTGCCGCATCATCGACACCAGCTACGGAAGCGAGATTCCTTACTCGCCGTCGTCGATAATTGGCGCGGCGTTCCAGGACGCGCTGGCTGGCAATCTTCAGATTGCGCAATCGGCGAGGGCGCCAGTTGTCGAGCCGGAAGCTTCACCACAGATACCGGTGCAACCCTCTCAGGCCCTTGGCGCTAATTCACAGTCCGATGAACAACCCAGCGCGGATCCTTCCGCAGACCCGCTAAATCTTTCGCTCGGTGAAGATGCCGCCCCTGAAAATTCGGCGGAGTAGGAACCCTGATTATCGGGATAGCGCCTGGTCGGTCCAAAATGGGGCCGAGCTTCGCAATTTTGGCGGTGCTGATGACAAGTGCGTCCCCCGCTTACCCCAGGTCTATGCCGCGCCACCACCATGCTCGCCATACCGGAAAGTCCGGCGTGCCCGCACGGCGAAAGCATCCGTTGGCGCGAAGCGTTCACCACGCGGTTTCGCGAGTCCTCGACGGCTCTTTATTCGGCGGTGCCTATTACACAAACAGCCGCGGCCATCGTGTTCATCGACCGATATACCAGGATCGACGGCCTGCGGGCGCGTCCGCCCAGTGCTGGGACGGGTCATGGAGCTTTGGCGAAAGCCATCGCGGCACCTGTTCACATCACGGCGGCGTTCAGCGGTGGCTTTGATGGGCACTCTGCGCCGGGTGCCATGCTGTAAACCGCGCCAGGGTTTGCCGAACCAACCATATTTCATCTCCGAGCCGACGATCGGCTGGCCATATTTTAGAGCCGACGGCGCACCGAGGAAGTTAGCTTCGTAGAGGTGCAATTTTGCGTCTCGCGCCTGCTCATCCCAAGGAGGGTCCCGTCACTCGACGATTTGCGTCTTCCCGCCAATCGACCGTTCAAGGTCCCCAACGCTTACGGACCAAGCGAGTGCGAGTGCTTCGAGCTCGCATCGGGAGATCGCGTCGCCACGATCAATTGCAGTGATACGACCGATCGACAGTCCGGTTCTCTGCGCCAACTTTACGTATGGCGTAGCCATCTGCCCCATCCACGCGCCGAACCAATGGTCACCGCCACGGATCAGCCGAG
>JBQCEK010000274.1:0-5094 GCA_051960335.1 Sphingomonas sp. | reverse complement strand
ACAACGCCCGCTGCCGGCGCGCGCAGCGTCAGCGCCCCGGTCCGCGCGCGCATCGATCGCGCCAAGGCATCGGCGCTTTGCGCGGCAGCGCGCGCCGTCTCGACGTCGGCGTTGCTGGCGAGCCCGTCGCCGCGCAGCCGTTGCGCCCGTGCCAGCGCCTTGTCGGCCGCCGCGGCATCGGACGCCGCCTTGGCCAGATCGACTCGCGTGGTCGGACTCGGCGACAACAGCACCACCGCCTGGCCTGCGCCGACATGCGTGCCGACCGGCGCCACGATCCGCGCCACCGTCGCCTCAGCCGGCGCGGCGAGTGACAGCGTCCCCGAGGGCCCGGCATCGACTGTGCCATACAGCTTGACGGTGCTGCTCACCGGCCCCTGATCCACCGTGCCGAGCGACACCAAAGCGACCGGATCGGGTGTGTTGTCGGATTGGTCCGCACTTCCCGAACAGGCGGCGACCAGCAGCAGCGGGGCGGAAAAGGTCAATCGGGTCAATGCGGCCATGTTTGTCTCGGGGTTCCCGTGAGGAGTTCCAACGCGATCGTCTGTTCGCGGATCGCTTCGTCGCTTTGGGCAAGCAGCGCCTGTTGATCGCGCAGCGCCTGTTCGGCGGTCGCGGCAGCGGCATCGGCGAGGTCGCCGCGGTCCGCCGCACGCCGGGTCGCTACCGCATAGCGTTCGAGCGAAGGCAGGCTAGTTACCGCCGCTTCAAGCTGTTTGCGGGCGATCGCGATGCCATCCACCGCCGCCGCGATCTCGGCGCGCGTCTGGAATAGCCGCGCGTCGTATTCGGCCTTGAGCTGTTCGCGCGTCGCGCGCTCGATCGCGATGCCGCCGCGATTGCGGTTCCACAGCGGCAAGGTGAAGTCGACCGTTGGCCCTACGATCTTGTTGCCGGTGGTGTCGCGCGTCGCGTCGAGCGTCAGGTTGAGCGCGGGAAACTGATCGAGGATCGCCTTGTGCACCGCGGCTTCCTGCGCGGCGTAACCGGCGCGCAGCGCGGCGAGATCGGCGCGCTCCGCCCGAGCCAGCGCGAACAGCGCGGCCGGATCGGGCGGCGGCGCGGGCAAGGCCGCATCGCTGAGCTGAAGCTGCGTCGCGGGCGGCAAGCCGAGCAACTTGTCGAGCTCGCCGCGCGCGGTAGCGAAGCTCGCCTCATCGGTCCTCAGCCTTGTCTCGGCGTCGTAGGCCGCGGTGCGCGCCGCCTGCGCCCGATCCGCGGAAATGTCGCCGCGTCCGAGCGCGTCGAGCGTGTGGCGAAGCAGCGTCTGCTGCGCCGCCAGCGTCTCCCGGTCGAGCGCCACGCTACGCCCGAACCCCAGCACGCGCACCGCCTGAATGCGCGCCTGTCCCGCGGTCTGCCACTCGGCCCAGGCGAGATCGAGCCGCGCTTGCTCGGCCTGCGCCTGCGCTTGCTGCACTTTCGCGCCGCGTGTGCGCAGTGCATTGATGTCGAGCCCCAGCGCGCCGACCAACTCAGTCAACGGGTCGGGCCCGGACAGCACCGGATGCACGCCTAGGCTGAAGGTCGGATCCGGCATCAGCCGGGCGGCGAACACCTGCGCCTCGCTCACGCCAGCTTTGGCCCGCAATGCCTTGAGGTCGGGATTGGCGATTACCGCGATCGTCGCCACCGCATTGGGGTCGAGCGGCGCGGCAAGGTCGATCGGCGTCGGCGCCAGATACGGCCGCTCGATTTCAGCGGCAGCCGCGCTCAGCGTTGCCGAAGTCGGCGCGTCGAGCACTGCCGGCGTTTCGCTCAGCGGATGCGGGGTATAGCTCGCGCAGGCGGCGAGCGGCATCGCGAGCAGGATCGGCCACGCTTTCTTCATGCGGTCAGCCTCGGCAAAGTCATCGTCACGCTCAATCCCGGTCGATTATCTTCGATCATCACCGCGCCGCCGTGGACCTGCGCCACGGCGACGACGAGATTGAGACCCAGTCCGTGCCCCGGCGTGCCCCGGCTGCTGTCGAGCCGCGCGAAACGGCGCGTGATGCGCGCGCGATCCTCGGGCGCTACGCCGGGACCGTCGTCGGCGATGGTCAGGCGCACGGTTCCGCCATCGCCGGCGGCAACGACCGCGATGCGGGTGCCGACGGGCGTATGGTGCTGGGCATTGTCGAGCAGATTGATCAGCGCCTGCGCGAGGAGCTCGCGGTCGCCGTTCAGTGCAAGTCCCGGCGCAGCATCGCAAGCGAGGGTCCGCCCGCCATCGGCCACCGCCGGTGCGAAGCTGTCGCACAGATCGGTGACGAGATCGGTGACATCGACGCGCGCGAAGGTCCGCTTGACCGCGCCGCCCTCGACCTCGGAAATGCGCAGGATCGCGGCGAACAGTCGCAGTAGGTCGTCGCTCTGCACGATCGCGCGCTTGAGCCCTGCACGATAAGCGGCACCCTCGCGCGGGCCATCGAGCGCCGCTTCGAGCTGCCCGCGCAGCCGCGCCAGCGGCGTGCGCAGATCGTGCGCGACATCGCTCGACACTTGGCGCAGATTCTCGAGCAGCTGGGCAATGCGATCAAGCATCGCGTTGAGCGCCAGCGCGAGCTGATCGAACTCGTCATGCCCGGCGCCGACCGGCATGCGGGAATCGAGATCGCCGCCGACGATTGCCCGCGCCGGCGCGCTCAGCCGTTCGAGGCGGCGGCGCAGATAATTGCCGAGCAGCAGCGCCGCGACGATGCCCAGCAAAACGATCAGCCCGAACGCCACGCCGAACAGGCTGAGGATCGTGCGATCGAGGCGTTCGACATCCTCGGTGTCCTGCGCCACGACCAACCGATAGCCGCCGGACAGATCGGTCGCCAAGGCGCGCGCGACGTCGGGCCCCTCGCGAGGGTCGATAAAGGTGATGGTGCCGAACCCGGCCGGAGGTCGTCGCGTCCTGAGGGCTCCCGCGATGCGCCGCCCGCCCCGATCGAACAAGCCATAGCCATAGCCGTTGGTCGCGCTCGATTGCTCGCGCGTGGCGATCGTCTCGGCGAGGTCGGTCAAGCCTTCCTCGCGATAACTGACGCCGAGATCGCGCGCCTCGGCGGTCAGGCCGACGTCCTGCTGGTGCCGGAAATCGGCGTCGGCAGCGATATAGACGATCGCCCCCAACAACACGATCGCCAGCGCGAAGGCGGCCGAATAGGTGAAGGCGATGCGATAGGCGGCGCTGCCGAGCGGTCGGATCATGCGCGCATCCGATAGCCGACGCCGCGCAGCGTCTCGATCGGATCGGGCGCGCCATCGCCCTTCAGCTTGGTGCGCAGTCGGCTCAAATGCGTCTCGACGATGTTGGTTTGCGGATCGAAATGGAAATCCCACACCTGTTCGAGGAACATGGTCCGAGTCACCACCTTGCCGGCATGCCGCATCAGCAGTTCGAGCAGCGCGAACTCGCGCGGCTGGAGATGGATTTCCTTGCCCGCGCGCCACACCTGCCGCTTGAGCGCGTCGAGCACGATGTCACCGACCTCAAGCCGCGTGACAAGCTCGCTGATCGGCGGCCGCCGCCGCAATGCCGCGAGCCGCGCGGCGAGTTCGGCGAAGGCGAACGGCTTGACGAGATAATCGTCAGCGCCGGCATCGAGCCCCGAGACGCGATCGGCGATCCCGCCCAGCGCCGTCAGCATCAGGACCGGCGCCGTAACCCCCGCCGCGCGCCACCGCTTGAGCACCTCGACCCCGTCGATCCCCGGCATCATGCGATCGAGCACGATGACGTCGAACGTCTCGACGGTGCCCAGGTGAAGCGCGTCCTCGCCGGTCGCGACAGGCGTCACGACATGACCGAGTTCGCCGAGCCCGTGCGCGACGAACCCGGCGGTCTCGGCATCATCCTCGGCGAGCAGGACGCGCATCGATTGATATCAGTCCTTGTCGCTCGCGGTCTCGAACGAGTTCTCGATGATCTTCCCGGTGTTGGGGTCGACCCCGATCTCGTGGATGCGCTTGCCCTGACGAATGTCGAACGAATAGCGCCAGGCGCCGTTTTCCTTTTCGTATTCCGCCTCGGCAACCGTGCCCGGCGCCGCTTTGAGCGCAATCCGCTCGGCTTGCGCTTTGGTGAGCTTGGCGCGTGGACCAGCCTGCGGGGTGGCGAAAGCGACGCTCGCGCCCAGCGCGGCGATGGGGAGGATGGCAAGAATGGCAATTGGCCGCATGATAATCATCTCCTGTACGTCGGGCTGATCGTCAGCCCATGCACAGCGTCTAACCCTCCCTAGGTTGGATCAGGCTGGAGCGATGTATATTAAATCCCAATGTAGCTGAACGAGGACTTCCCGCTCGAACATTGGGAAATCTCAATCTTCCCGCAACACATTCGTCATCGATCGGTCACCGAAGCGTCTCGCGCGCACCCTAGCGCCTCCCGCAACTCGATAGGGGGGAACACATGACCGACTCGCATTTCTCGCACCGCACGCTCGTGCTGGCTGCCGCCAGCTTCATCGTCATTGGTCTCGTCACCACCCCGGCCCATGCCAGCGACGCGCCCACTGCCGATCCGCAGGTTCAGCACGCTCCCGACAACGGCATCGCCGAGGGGTCGGACATCATCGTCACCGGCACCAAAGCCAACGAGCTCGCGCCGGTCACCTCGTCGTTGCAGACGACGCAGCCGCAATCGATCATCTCGCGCTCGTTCATCGAAGACTCGCTGCCGGCGACCTCGACCTTCTCCGACATCGCGTTGATTGCGCCGAGCGTCGCGATCACAGGCAACACCAACGGCGTGGGCTTGAGTGAATCCAAGACGCACCTGCGCGGGTTCAAAGACGGCGAGTTCAACGTCAGCTATGACGGCGTGCCGTTCGGCGACACAAACGATCCGTCGCACCATTCGAATACCTTCTTTCCGTCGAATACGGTCGAGACATTGGTGGTCGATCGCGGCCCCGGCAATGCCAGCCAATTGGGTCAGGCGACTTTCGGCGGCAACATCAACATGTTTTCGCGCGAGACCCGCGCCGATCCCAGCGCTGAGTACAAGGCATCCTATGGCAGCTTCAACACCTGGCTGCTGCGCGGCGTGTTGCAGAGCGGGGCGGTCAAGTCGCTCGCCGGCAGCGAGTTCGTCCTGAGCGGCCAGGCGGCATCGAC
>JBQCEK010000273.1:0-4264 GCA_051960335.1 Sphingomonas sp. | reverse complement strand
CGTTCGCGCTATTGGGGCTGTTTGCGTTTGCGATCGCCGGCTTGACCGGTGAGGTGCGGACCGATGTTTCCTGGCGATCGATCCACCGCGAGGCGCCCGGCACCATCGCCCGGCAGATCGCCGCGAGCTTCGGCCGGCACTATCCTGCGTCCGCCAAGCCTCTTGGCAATCCGGGCGCATGGATTGGCTCTGACGATTATCCGGCAGCCGCGCTTCGGGCGGGTGATCAAGGGCGGGTCGTCGTCTCGGTGGAGATCGATACCGATGGCACCCCGGGCTCGTGCATTATCGAGACCAGCAGCGGCCACTCGTCGCTCGATCTGGCGACCTGCCAGGCGATCACCGCGCACGGGGATTTCCTGCCCGCGCTCGATTCGGGCGGCCAGCCGATGCGCTCTCGCTGGACGAGCCCGGGAGTGCGATGGATGCTGCCGGGTTAGACGCAACGGTGACAGCGCGCCGCCCGGCGCGTAAGAACGCCCGATCAAAGACAAGGGGATCAAGACGGTGAAGGTGATTCGATCGGTTGGCGTAGCGATCGCCCTATTCTCGGCGTCGGCGGCGCTCGCTCAGGCCGCGCCGGCCAAGACCGATGGCCTGCCGAAGGCCACCCCGAACGGCAACCCGGCCGATTGGTTTCCGGCCGACGCCTATCCGCCGGAAGCGAAGGCGGCTGGTCTTCAGGGGCGCACCGCCTTTTCGGTCGATATCGACGCGCAGGGCCGCGTCACCGGCTGCAACATCACGACCAGCAGCGGATCGCCGCTGCTTGATAGCACCACCTGCACGCTGATCGTCACCAACGCGCGCTTCACGCCGGCGCACGATGGCGCGGGCAAGGCGGTGCCGGGTGTGTGGGAATCGGCGATGGTCTGGCGCCTTACCGCCGCCGCGCCCGAACTGCCGGAGGGCATCGGAAGCCAGGGCTTGTCACCGGCGGAAGCCTATAACCAGTCGCTCACCGCCGAGAAGCAGGCCGAGGCGGCGCAGAGTGACGACCAGAGTGGCCAGGATCAGGGCGGCGGCCAGGATGCCGGCGGGGGCGCTGGCTATTAAGCGCGGCCGATTTCCGTTGGACGAATCCGCTCGTCGCACCTATCTGGTCACTGATCGCCGTTTCGCTTGATCGGAAAACTGTGAATATCGTCCTTCTTCTATACGCGATGATCGCGGGGCTGGCCGGCATCAATGCCGGGCCGTCCGCCGTCGCGCGTATGGCGGCGGTCGCGCAGGACGGCTCCGCGGCTGCGGAGGCGCGATCCGGCGGTTCGCAGGTGGCGATCGCCGCGCGGGCGATGCTTCACCGCGCGATGCGCGTCACGCATTGGTCGGCAGCGCCAGCGATCGATGCGCGCCGCGTCGCGCAGGCGATCCAGCCGTTGACGCTGCGGGCGCAATCGCGCGCAGCGCCGGAACGCCGGCTCGAATAGCCGCGCCTCGGGGCAGCCGCGCGAAGCGGCCGCCCTCTTTCGATCTGCTTTCGCGCCTGACGCCGGCAAATCGGCGTGTCCGCGCATCCCGCTATCATCAGGAAATTGCCATGCTCGGCGGCTTTGCCAAATCCATTTTCGGTTCTTCCAACGATCGTTACGTCAAATCGCTCGGCTCGATCGTCAACAAGATCGCGTCGTTCGAACCTGCCGTCTCGGCGATGTCGGACGACGAACTGGCCAATCAGACCGTGCTGTTCCGCCAGCGGCTCGATGCCGGCGAAACGCTCGATCAATTGCTCCCCGAAGCTTTTGCGACCGTTCGCGAAGCCTCGAAGCGGACGATCGGCTTGCGCCATTTCGACGTTCAGATGATCGGCGGTATCGTTCTTCACCGCGGCGAAATCGCCGAAATGCGCACCGGCGAAGGCAAGACGCTGGTCGCCACGCTTGCCGTCTATCTGAATGCCCTGCCCGGGACCGGCGCGCATGTCGTTACCGTCAACGATTATCTTGCCGCGCGTGACGCCGAATGGATGGGGCAGATCTACCGTTTCCTTGGCCTCACCGTGGGCGTGATCATCCCCAATCTCACCGATCAGCAGCGCCGCGATGCCTATGGGTCGGACATCACTTACGGCACCAACAACGAATTCGGCTTCGATTATCTGCGCGACAATATGAAGTACGAGCGTTCGGCGATGGTCCAGCGCCCGTTCAATTTCGCGATCGTCGACGAGGTCGATTCGATTCTGATCGACGAGGCGCGCACCCCGCTGATCATCTCCGGGCCGACCGACGACAAGTCCGAACTGTACATGAAGGTCGATGCCATCGTGAAGCAGTTCGTACCGGAGGATTACGAGCTCGACGAAAAGCAGAAATCGATCATCCTGACCGAAGACGGCACCGAACGCGCCGAGCGGATGCTCGAGGCGGCGGGGCTGCTCGAAGGCTCGAACCTCTACGATTTCGAGAACACGCTGGTCGTCCATCACCTGAACCAGTCGCTGCGCGCGAACGCCATGTTCAAGCGCGACATCGATTACATCGTGAAGGACGGCAAGGTCGTCATCATCGACGAATTCACCGGCCGGATGATGGACGGCCGGCGCTGGTCGGATGGTCTCCACCAGGCGGTCGAGGCAAAGGAAGGCGTCAACATCGAGCCCGAGAACCAGACGCTCGCCTCGATCACCTTCCAGAACTATTTCCGCATGTATCCCAAGCTTTCCGGCATGACCGGCACGGCCGCGACCGAAGCTGCCGAATTCTACGACATCTACAAGATGAACGTCGTCACCATCCCGACCAACCGGCCGATCCGCCGCGAGGACGAGGAGGACGAATTCTACAAGAACACGCAGGACAAGTTCAAAGCGATCGCCAAGAAGATCAAGCTGCACGCCGAGCGTGGGCAGCCGGTGCTGGTCGGCACGGTATCGATCGAAAAGTCCGAAATGCTGTCCGAATTCCTTCAGCAGGAAAAGGTCGATCACAAGGTGCTCAACGCGCGCTTCCACGAGATGGAGGCGCACATCGTCGCTCAGGCCGGCCGCAAGTCGGCGGTGACGATCGCCACCAACATGGCGGGCCGCGGCACCGACATCCAGCTGGGCGGCAATCTGGAATTCCGCGTCGGCGACGAACTCGCTGACATGCCCGACGGCCCGGAGCGCGACGCCGCGATCGAGCGCATTCGCGAGGAAATCGAAGTCGAAAAGCAGGAAGTGCTGGCGGCCGGCGGCCTGTTCGTGCTCGGCACCGAACGGCATGAAAGCCGCCGGATCGACAATCAGCTTCGCGGTCGTTCGGGCCGCCAGGGCGATCCGGGCCTCAGCCGCTTCTACCTCAGCCTCGACGACGATCTGCTGCGCATCTTCGGGCCGGACACGCTGTTCGCCAAGATGATGCGATCGAATATCGAGGATGGCGAAGCGATCGGCTCGAAATGGCTGTCCAAGGCGATCGAGACCGCGCAGAAAAAGGTCGAGGCGCGCAATTACGACATCCGCAAGCAGGTCGTCGAATATGACGACGTGATGAACGATCAGCGCAAGGTGATCTACGAACAGCGCTCGGAGATCATGGAGACCGGCGACGTCGGCGAAATCGTCGATGACATGCGGTCCGAAACGGTCAACGCGATCGTCGGCGACGCGTGCCCGCCGGGCAGCTACCCCGAACAATGGGATGTCGAGGGGATGAAGGCGCGTTTCGCCGAGCTGCTCAACGTCGAGCCGCCGCTCGACGACTGGCTCAAGGAGGACGCGGTCGAAGCCGAGATGATCGAGGACCGCGCCCGCGAAATGGCCGATGCCCTGGTCGCCACCAAATCGGCCGAGATCGAGCCGGCCGGCTGGCAGCAGATCGAAAAGTCGATCCTGCTGCAGAATCTCGACCATCACTGGAAGGAGCATCTGTCGACGCTCGATGCGCTTCGCCAGGTCGTTCACCTGCGCGCTTATGCGCAGAAGACGCCGCTCAACGAATATAAGTCCGAAGCCTTCGCGCTGTTCGAGCGCATGCTGGCGTCGATCCGCGAGGATGTGACGCGCACGATCGCGCACGCGCAGTTCCAGATCCAGGCGCCGCCGCCGCTCCCTGATCTGCCCGATTTCATCACCTCGCACTTCGATCCGTTCACCGGCGAGGACGACACCAATGATGTGGATGGCGGTTCGCTTGTCACCACTCAGCTGCCGCCGCTGCAGATGCGCCAGCCCGATGGCGCTGCGATCGGCCAGGACCCGGCGGCATGGGAAGGCAATGTCAGCCGGAATGCGCCATGCCCCTGCGGTTCGGGCCGCAAGTACAAGCACTGCCACGGCGCG
>JBQCEK010000272.1:0-9018 GCA_051960335.1 Sphingomonas sp. | reverse complement strand
CGAAGCTAGTGTCGGGGGGGCCACAGCTGGGGGGCAGCACACCGAAAGTCTGTCGATTGGCCGAATGGCAATATCGGGCGATACGCGCTGGAATATCCAGGCCCGCATCAACCAGGATAGCGCGCTGCTGAGGCGCTCCCGTTTGGTGCCGCCGCCTATTGGCACATTTGACGAGGTCGGCTTTATTTCGAGCGTCAATGGCGGGGAAATCGACCCTAACCTGAGTCGCGCAGCGGGAAAGGTCGTGACCTTCGCGGCCATACCGTTGCAGGCCGCATTGGCGGCGCCGACCCTCGAAGATTTTGCCGCGACCGCAGACAAGATCCACCAGGTCGATCCCAACGCGTTTGACACCCTGCAACCGGCCACGCGGATGATTGGTCTCGATGCGAGCGTTACCCGCCCGCTGGGCGAATTTTCTGCCACTTTGGATGTGAACGGCAACAGCAGCCGCATGCGCGGGCTTCGTGGCCTCCCGATGGCATCCCTTGTCATCCCTGTCGGCAGCCCCTGGTCGGCCTTCGCCGAAGATGTGCGTCTTACGCGGCCTTTGGCTGGCGAGCGAGCGCTTCACAACGACAACGACGTAAAGTCCGTTGGCGCTTCACTGACCCTGACGGGCGCGGTGGAAGGATCGCAAATCAGTCTGGCTCTGTCCTATCTGCACAACTGGACAGACAATGTCCTGGAAAGTGGCATCAACGTGACGCAAATCCAGCAGTTACTCGACGCCGACGATCTGCGATTTAATCCCTACGGCCATTGGGACCAAAACCTGTTACTCGCCACCCGCAGTACCGCGAGGGGCGATAATCTCAGCGCAAGGCTCAACGTCCAAAAAAAAATTGCCGACCTTCCGGCGGGGCCGCTTGCATGGAGCCTTGTCGCCGATGCCAGTCGCGATCGAACCACCAGCGAAGAGAACGACAACGCCGGCGGTGGCAGTACACGCTTTGATGCGACGTCCAGTCAGGTGAACGGTCAGATGTCGCTGGCTGTACCGCTCTCGCGTGCCGGCCAGGCGGGGATCGGGTGGATCGGCGGGTTGAGCGTCGATTTATGGGCTGGGGGTCAGGCGATGACCCGAACGCGTCCGCAACCGCGATTTGGCGGCGGACTGAATTGGTCGCCGATCGAGGGAGCTCAATTGAGCGCCGTATACGAATATATCGGAACGTCCCCATCGTTTGACCAGCTCAAGGCGCCACTCGTCAGAACCATTACGCGTACGTTCGACTATGCGCGGCAGGAGGTAGCGGACCCGGTTTGGATCACGGGTGGTAACCCTCAGCTCCAGCGCGGCACACGGCAGACCTTCCTGCTTACTGCCTTACTCCAGCCGTTCAGCAGTCCGACGCTGTCGATGAACTTAAATTATCGACAGAGTGTAGCCAGTGGCGGTGCCATCGGCTTTCCTACATTGTCGCCTGCAATCGAGGCGGCGTTTCCCGACCGCGTGACCCGCGATTCACTGGGGCAGCTAGCCATCGTCGACGCGCGCCCGATCAATATTGTCCGTGAGGTCGACGAGAGCCTGCTTGCCGGCATTGCACTGCGCTTTTCGGTATCGGGAGATCGCTCGCCAGCCTCAGTCAGCCCGACGTCCGTTGATCCACTCCAGGTCACCGTCTCGCTCAATGATAACTGGCACTTGAAAAGTGACCTGTTGATCCGCCGCGATCTGCCTCTGATTGATCAATTGGGGGGAGGTACCGGCGCGTCAAGGCACTTGCTGAACCTGCAACTCGGTGCCGGCAAGCGCGGGATTGGCGCGAGCGTAAGCGCGAAATGGACCGGACCCGCGCGCGTTGCTCAAAACGGCGCCAGTGGTGCTTTGAGCATCAGGTCCCCGATAATATTCGATCTGTCGGCCTTCATTCAGCCTGACCAGTTCCTGGCTCATCCTGATCATAATCTATTGATGAATAATCTGAACATCTCGGTGTCGATCGCCAACCTATTGAATGGCTACAGGCACGTTGAGCTGGAAAACGGGAGTGTGCCTTTAGGGTTCACTCACGACGAGATTGATCCCCTTGGGCGCACGGTTCAATTCACAGTGCGCAAGCGGTTCTAGCCTGATTACCGTGAATCTGTGGCGCGCCGGGCCGAGGCCGGAGCGTTGGCCGCGGGGCACCGACATGCGCGAGATCGGAATTGCGTGGGCGTGGCATCATTCGACAACGAACTCGTGCTACGAGCCGGCTATGGAGACATTTCGATTACCGTCGGTGGTTGCCGACCTCATTATGGCGCGCGACGCCGTTCGAGCGCACTATCAGGCAAGCCTTCGGAACCTGCGTGGTCGAGTAGAGCTATCTTTCACGCTCGATGGGAATCTTGTTGGGGATTTAGGTGAGGCGATCGCGGCCGAGATGTTCGGCATCGAGCTGATTGAGACGAAAGCGACCGAGGGCTTCGACGGGTTCGCACCTGATGGTCTAACCAAGGTGCAGATCAAGGCGACGGGCACGAAGCGCGGGCCGGTCTTTCGCGACACGCTCGCCAAGGCAGATCATCTGTTGTTCTTCTGCCTGGACTTTCAGAAGGGGACCGGCTCCGTGATCTACAACGGGCCTGAGGCCCATGTCCGGACGAAGCTAGGCGCCGAATTTCAGGGCCAGCGCATGGTGTCGCGCTCGCACATTGAGGCGATCGGTGAGGCGGTACCGCACGAGTTGAGGCTGCCCCGCGTCGATATCGCCCAAGCCTGATCTCGAGACCATGTTCATCGGTGGCACGTGCAGAAACGCTCTGCCTTATCTTCAAGATGAAAGGGGGCGTGCCTCAATTGGCTCCTTTTAGGTCTGTTCTGAATGGACGGACATTATCCAGTGCGAGGGCCATTTTCGACAGCTTCGCGCGCCAAAATTCGGTCGGTGGGAGGCATTAACGCTAGTTCCCATAGTTGCCATCCGTTCGTGTGACTGGCATCGTGCATGAAGGGCAAACCGGGGACTGGCCGGAACGGCTCCTTTTAGGCGGGTCGATCAGGAAAACGGACCTTCCACACAGCGGGTCGGGGCGTCAGCTTCGCGCCCTAACACCGGTCGTAAAGTTCAATGAGCGGTTATCCTGAAACCTGTCGGTCGCGCCCACACGTCGTGATAGTGAGATTGGAAATCGCGCGTTTGATTGCGTATGGGCTACCGGACCGGGCGCGGTCCTATCCACGCCCTTCGTGAGGGGCGGATATGGCAAGACAGACCTGGGATCGTGTGCCAATTGACGCGCAGAGCATCGCGGCACCTTTGTCGAGTGCGGCTGTCTTTCTGGTTGTTGAGGTTGTCGCGGGGGATGCCGCGATCACAAGCGTTCGTGCGGCGCTCGACGGGCTTGACGACTTGATCAAGACCGTCGGCTTTCGCGATCTTGACGGCAGGTTATCGTGCATTGCGGCGATCGGTGCGGCGCTGTGGACGCGGCTCGATCCGTCCAGTTGTCCGGCCGAACTCAAACCGTTCTCCGCGATAGACGGCGCCGCGCACAAGGCACCTTCCACACCAGGCGATCTGCTATTTCACATCCGGGCGGAGCGACCCGATCTGTGCTTTGAACTCGAAAAACTGCTGCTTTATGCGCTTGGCGACGCGGTGCGTGTTGTCGATGAGACATCGGGCTTTCGCTATTTCGACGCGAGGGATTTGCTCGGCTTCGTCGACGGCACGGCCAATCCGGCTGGTCAGGACATTCCGGCATCAGCTTTGGTCGGGGACGAAGACCCGGCATTCGCCGGCGGCAGTTATGTCGTCACCCAGAAATATCTCCACGATCTATCAGCCTGGAACGCGATTGGGGCCGATCGGCAGGAAACGATCATCGGCCGGACCAAAGTAGATAACATCGAGCTCGACGACGCACCCACGGGCCAAAAGTCGCACAAAAGTTTGGCTACAATCGTAGATGCTCAAGGCGTCGAGCACGATATCTTGCGTGATAACATGCCGTTTGGGAGCCCCGCGCGCCATGAGTTCGGCACCTACTTTATTGGCTATTCCCGCCACATGTGGGTGATCGAGACGATGTTGCGGCGCATGTTCGTGGGTGATCCCGAGGGCGCGTATGACAAGCTGCTCGATTTCTCCACCCCACAGACGGGCACGACGTTCTTCGCACCGTCACGATCGATGCTCGCGAGGTTGGCGAGTGGAGGTTCATGTTGAAGTGAGATGACCCGATTTAGGAGTTCGTGAGATACCTGTCGCAAGGGAATCGACTGTCAGGAACGCGCCCCAAAGTCGGCCGTTGAGGGGCATTGCCCCCAATCCCGATAGTTGTCATCCGTTCATGTGACTGGCATCGTAAATAAAGGGCAAACCGGGGGACTTTGCAGCCGGTCGCGAACGGTTTTCCGACGGCGGCTAACGCAATAACTGATGCGCGACCGTACTCCGGAATCGAACTGCTAAACGGGCAAGCTGACCCATCGAGGTGTGAAAGCCCTTGGAGCGCTTCGGCGGCTAGTTAATGCTCTCCGATAAAATATGTTATTTCTCCAAAGCTCGGCCGAGCGTCGCGATCGCGAAGGCATACATCCGGGCCCATTGCGCGAGTTCGTCGTAGCGCCCCGCTGCGCCGAGGTGCCCGCCCGCCATTTCGGTGTGGAGCAACATCGGCTGTCCGCTTGTCGAGCGAGCGCGGAGCTTGGCGATCCACTTGGCCGGCTCCCAAACGCCGACGCGGTCGTCGCCGATCGCGGTGGTCGCGAGCGTCGGCGGATAGCCTAGCGCACCCACATTGTCGTAGGGCGAATAACTGGCGATGTAGTCGTAGGCCGCCGGATCGTGCAGCGGATCGCCCCATACTGGGCGGGTCAGCGGCACTAGCGGGTGGGTCGCGTCGCTCATCGTATTGAGCATGTCGACGAACGGCGCCTGGCCGATCACCGCCCCCCACAAATCGGGCCGCATGTTCTCCGCCGCGCCGACGAGCAGTCCGCCCGCCGAGTAGCCGTGGAGCGCGATGCGCTTGGCGGCGGTGTGGCGGGTGCGAATCAGCTCTTCGGCGCAGGCGATGAAATCGGTGAAGCTGGCCTTCTTCTTGAGCTGCCGCGCCTGTTCGAACCACGACCAGCCCTTTTCCGAGCCGCCGCGGACATGCGCGACCGCCCAGATCCAGCCGCGATCGACCAGCGACAGGCGCGGGACGGAGAAATCGGTGACGAAGCTGTAGCCGTAGGCGCCGTAGCCGGTCAGCATCAGCGGCGCGGTACCGTCGAGCGGGGTGCGACGGGCGTGGAAGACGGTGATCGGCACACTTGCGCCGTCCGGCGCAGTCGCATGCAGCCGTTTGACGACGTAATCGGCGGAGTCGAAGCGAGACGGCACTTTTTGTTTGGCAAGGATGCGGCGCGTGCCGGCGGCGAGGTCGCAGGCGAGCCATTGTTCGGGCGTAGCGGGCGATTGGTAGGTCAGTCGCAGCGTGTCGCCGGCATAGTCGGAAGGCTGCACCTCGATCGCATAGGCGGCTTCGTCGAAGGTGACGGGTTCGTGCGGCACGCCGTCATCGCCCGCGGCCATGACGTGGAGATTGCCTTCGACCCGCTCGATCCAGGTGAAGCGGTGCGCAAAGGGGTGGGTTTCGGTGATGAAGCGGCCCGGACGGTGCGCAATCCATGGGCGCCAGTACGCCGGTTGCGGCGCCGTGACCGGCGCGCGCATCAGCTCGAAGTCCTCGGCACCGTCGGCATTGGTGCGGATGACAAAATCTTCCTGCCAATGCTCGAGATCGTAGATCGTGCCCGCGCGACGCGGCGCGACAAGTTCGGGCGCGGCGGTCGGCTCGGTGCCGGCGATGATCCGCACCTCGCTCGTCACGTCGTTCCAGCAGCGGATGAATATGTAGCGCCGTGAGGCACTGAGCAGCACTTCCATAGGGAAGGCGGGGTCCGTCTCCTCATAGACCAGGCTGTCCGGGCCGCCGCGCGCGGGGCGGCGATAGAGGCGCGCGGGGCGGCTGTTGGCGTCGCGCCACACCCAGAACAGCCACGCGGAATCGGGCGAAAAGACGAAATCGCCGAACGCGCTGGTCGGCGGATCGGGCATCAGCGCGCCGGTTGCAATGTCCTTCACCTGAATGGTGAATTTCTCCGAGCCGGTAGCGTCCTCGGCCCAGGCGAACAGGCGCTGATCGGGGCTGTGCGCGGCGTTCTTGATCGCGAGATAGGGATGGCCGGCAGCGCGCGCCTCGGCGTCGAGCAGCAGCGTCTCGGCGCCGCCGGTGCGTGGGCGGCGGAGATAAAGCGGGTGCTGGGCAGCGGGGACATAGCGGCTGAGATAGGCCCAATCGCCGTCTTCTTCAGGCGGCGGCTCGGGGCTGGGCGCGGTGCGCGCCTTCATCTCGGCGATGAGCTGCGCCTGGAGCGGCTCAGTCGGGCCGAGCACCGCGTCGCAATAGCGATTCTCTTCGGCGAGATAGGCGCGGATCGATGGATTGAGGGTCGATGCATCACGCCACACCTCCTTCCAATTGGCGGGCTTGAGCCAGGCGTAATCGTCGACCCGGACGCGGCCGAGCTGCTCGATCCGCTCGGGACGGCGCGGCGTGATCGGCGGTGCGGGATGGTGCGGTAGCGCAAAGCCGCGCGCGCCGGTCGCCAATGCGCCGAGCGCGGTGCCGGCGAGGAACTGGCGGCGGTTCATGCCGTCGCCCGGGCGATCGCCTTGGCGCGTTCGCTGGCGCGGCGCGACTGGCGTTTCTTCCACCAGGTGTAGAGCCCGGTGATGCACATCTCCGCGGTCGACAGGCCGAGCAGGAAGATGATCGCGATGCCGAGGGGGCCGATCACCTCGCCGCTATGCAGCGGATAGAGCGCGCGGCTGACCTTGCGGCCGGCGCTGTCGCGATAGGGATCGTCGGCATAGATGAAGCGCCCGGTCGCGCCGTCGACATAATAAGTGATCGGGCCGAGCCCGCGATAATGCTCGACCCCCGAGGCGGTGAACATCACGCCGTAGAGGTTGCGATCGGGGAGACGGCTTTCCTTGGCCGCGCGCCAGGCGAGACCCGCAGCGCGCGCGTGCGCCGTCGCTTCGTTGAGCGCGGCGGCGAAGCCGATCGGGGCGGCTTTGACCGGGGTTTCGGGGGCGTCGAACGGCGATGGCTTGGCCGGCGACACCGATTGCACTACCGGCGTGAACGCCTCGTCGAAGAAGTTCATGCAGACCGAGGTGAATGCGAGCACCATCGCGCCGATCAACAGCCACAACCCGCTCGCGCGGTGGAGATCGAGCATCAGCCGCCGTAGGCGCGCGGAAAAGTCGATCTTCCACATCGGTTTCCAGCGTCGCCAGAACGGGCCGACGGGCGGCAGCGTGAGGTAGAAGCCGACGCCGTTGCCGATCAGCCAGCCGAGCGCGGCGACGCCCATCAGCCAGCGGCCCCAGGTGCCGGCCAATAGCGTGTAGTGGAACTGGAACACCCCCTCGACGATGTGGCGGCGATCCCAGCCGGGCTCCGATTGACGCGTGCCGACGACATGACCGTCATGGGGATCGATAAACGCCTGGTCGTAGCCGAGCGGTTGCGCGGCATCGCGCGGCGCCACAGCGACCTCGATCGTGTCGCCGCCAGGGACGTTGAGCGGGAACGACAGCGCGGTCAATTCGGGATGCGCAGCCTCGAGCCGCGTGACCGCGGCGACCGGGCTGATCGGCGCCCCGGCGCTGCTGCTCTTAAAGAGATCGGGATTGAGCGCGGCGTCGATCTTTTTGTCGAAGCACAGGAAGCAGCCGGTCACAGAGGCGATGAACAGAAACACGAGCGTCGCCAACCCGAGATAGCGGTGGACGCTCATCCAGAACTGGCGCGTGCGCGGCTTGTTCATCGTGTCTCCTTCGCGGCAACGACGGCCGAAAGCTAGACCGGCGTTCCTCAGCCCGTTCGCCGCGGCGGGCCGAACGCCGTCTCGAACGGGCCAGAAGCCGGTTCCGGCGCACTGCAACGACGCCGCAATGCCATCCTCGAATCATTCTTGCAAGCGCTTCTCAATAGCGTTAGATCGCCTTCGTTGTTGCGGCGCAACAACGGCCCGGGCGCGATGGAATGCGGCCCTATCCCGAAGAGGCGCAGGCGCGATTGATTTAACATCCGATGCCGACGAATGCGCCCTTCCCGGGCGGTTCGCGGATCGAAGAGAAGAGGGGGACCTTATGTCTTGTTTCCGTCATGCCGCTCGCCCGTTGCTGTTCGCCGGCACCGCGCTCGCAATGCTGTCGCCGGCTTACGCCCAGGACAATGACAGCACCGACACCGCCGCTGCTACCGGCGTTCAGACCACACGGACCGACAGCGGCGACATTGTCGTCATCGCACGCAATTACGTGCCGCAAGGCGCGCAGACCGCAACCAAGACCGACATCCCGCTGATCGAGACGCCGCAATCGATCTCGGTGGTGACGCGCGACCAGATCGACCTGCTCAACTTCACCGACACGCAGCAGGCGGTGCGTTACACCGCGAGCGTGTTCGGGGAGAGTTACGGCCCCGATCCGCGCTACGATTTCGTCACCGTCCGCGGGTTCACGCCGCGCCAGTATATCGACGGGCTCGCGGTGCCCGCGACGACGACGATCGCCGCGACCGGCGTCGACCTCTACGCCTTCGAATCGCTCGATATCCTCAAAGGGCCGTCGTCCGCGCTCTACGGCCTGGCACCGCCGGGGGGCATCCTCAACGAGACCAGCCGCCGCCCGTCGAGCGAGTTCGGCGGCGAGATCGAAGCCAAGTACGGCAGCCACAATTTCGCCGAGGGCGCGATGACGCTGACTGGCCCGGCGACGCCGTGGCTCGATGTCCGCTTCACCGGCCTCTACCGCGACGCCGACGGCGAGGTCGATCACACGCACACCCAGCGCCTGCTCGCGTCGCCCTCTGCAACGCTCAAGCTCGGCGACAGCACCAAGCTGACCGGGCTGCTTTATTACCAGTATGACAAGGTTGAGGGCGGCGCGGGCGGCTTCCTGCCGATCTGGGGCACGCTGCTCGACAATCCCAATGGGCGGATCAGCCGCAAGACCA
>JBQCEK010000271.1:0-3251 GCA_051960335.1 Sphingomonas sp. | reverse complement strand
CGCCGCTCGAACTTGCATGAGGAATAAGCCCTCCCCCGACCCCTCCCGCAAGGGGTAGGGGAGATTGTGCGTTTCGAACCCCATCACACCAGCGCATTGGCTTCGTCGTCCATCGTGCCCGACACTTCATTGGCTTGCAGGATCATGTCGGTATGCGCAGCGCCGGAGGGAATCATCGGGAAGCAATTGGCGAGCTGAGACACCGCGCAATCGACCATCACCGGGCCGTCATAGCTGAGCATTTCGGCAATCCCGTCGTCGAGCTGATCGCGGTTCTCGATGCGGATGCCCGTCCAGCCATAGGCCTCGGCGAGCTTGACGAAATCCGGGAGTGACTCGCTGTAACTGTTCGAATAGCGGCTCGAATAGGTCAGCTCCTGCCACTGGCGGACCATGCCCATATATTGGTTGTTGAGGATGAACACCTTGACCGGCAGCCGATATTGACTGGCGGTTGCGAGCTCCTGGATGTTCATCTGGATCGACGCCTCGCCGGCCACGTCGATCACCAAGGCATCGGGATGGCCGAGCTGCGCGCCGATCGCGGCGGGCAGGCCGTAGCCCATCGTGCCGAGCCCGCCGCTCGTCAGCCACTTATTGGGCGCCTCAAACCCGAAATGCTGCGCGGCCCACATCTGATGCTGGCCGACCTCGGTGGTGATGATCGGCGCGCGATCCTTCGTCGCCGCGTAGAGCGCGCGGATCGCCCGTTGCGGCATGATCGCCTTGGCGTCGTCCTCTGGAAAATCGAGGCTTCGGGTCGCGCGCCAGCCGTTGATCCGCCGCCACCATTCGCCCAGATCGGGCTTGGGCGTCTGCCGGCCTTTCCAGATGCGGATCATGTCTTCCAGCGCATGGCCGACATCGGCGATGACGGGCAGATCGACGCGGACGTTCTTGTTGACGCTCGATCGATCGATATCGATGTGGATCTTCTTGGAATGCGGCGCGAAGGCATCGAGCCGGCCCGTCACGCGATCGTCGAACCGCGCGCCCAGGCAGACGATCAGATCGGCCTTGTTCATCGCCATATTGGCCTCGAACGTGCCGTGCATGCCCAGCATCCCCAGCCACTGATCCGAGGAAGCCGGGAAGGCGCCACGCCCCATCAGCGTGGACGTCACCGGCGCGCCGGTGATCCGCGCCAGCTCGCGCAGCAATTGCGATGCGATCGGCCCCGAATTGATGATGCCGCCGCCGGTGTAGAGGATCGGTCGCTCCGCCGCCGCCAGCATATCGACGGCGGCTTCGATCAGCGGCTGATCGGCCTTCAGCGCGGGGCGATAGGTCTTGTGCGCGATGCCGGCGGGCTTGGCATAGCGCGCGGTGGCGACCTGAACGTCCTTGGGAATATCGACCACCACCGGGCCGGGCCGGCCCGAGGTGGCGATATGAAACGCCTCATGGACGATCGCGCCGAGCCGGGCGGGATCCTTCACCAGATAATTATGCTTCGAGCAGTGGCGCGTCAGGCCGACGGTATCCGCCTCCTGAAAGGCATCGGTGCCGATCAGATGCGTCGCGACCTGGCCCGAGATGACGACCATCGGGATCGAATCCATCAGCGCGTCGGTGATCCCGGTGATCGCGTTGGTCGCGCCGGGGCCGGAGGTGACGAGCACCACGCCGGGCTTGCCGGTCGATCGCGCATAGCCTTCCGCCGCATGCGTCGCCGCCTGTTCGTGGCGAACGAGGATGTGGCGAATGCGCTTCTGCTGAAACAGCGCGTCGTAAATCGGCAGCACCGCGCCGCCGGGATAGCCGAATACGACCTCGACACCGAGATCGCACAAGGCCTCGATCAGGATGTCCGCGCCGCTCTTTTCGGCCATGATGACGTCTCCGGTTCGTGCTGCATCGCAATAGAAATGCGGAAAGGCAGCGGTTAGCGATATGAAAAGTGCTCGTCAACCATCATAGAGGGAATCTTGTTTCAAATTCGTTTGCAATAATGATTGTTTCTATCTCAGTCAGGCGTAGCCAGTCGTCGGGTGGCTGATTGCGGAACCAAGTATATTGGCGCTTGGCATATTGGCGCGTGGCGAGCCGGGCGCGATCGAGCGCGGTGTCGCGATCGATTTTGCCGGAGAGCATCGCGGCGATCTCGGGCACCCCGATCGCGCGGCGGATCGGGGCATCCGCGGGGATGTCCGGGCGGGCGAGGAGGCGGGCGACTTCCTCGATAGCGCCATCGTCGAACATCATCGTCAGGCGGCGGTCACAGCGATCGACCAGCCAGTCGCGGTCTGGGAGCAGGATCATCGGCATCAGCGTCACCTCGCCGGCGATGCCGCCGACGCGTTCGGCCTGCCACTCGGCGAGCGGGCGGCCGGTCGAGCGAACGACTTCGAGCGCGCGCGCGATCCGCGTCGTGTCGCTGGCGTTCAACCGCGCCGCCGCGGCCGGATCAAGCGCTTGCAACTCGCAATGCGCCTCGGCGACGGGAAGCGCACGGACATCGGCGCGGATCGCGGGGTCGATCTCGGGCACCGGCGCGATGCCGTCGAGCAGCGTGCGCAGATAGAGCCCGGTGCCGCCGACCAGGATCGGCAGGCGATCGGCGGCATGGGCCTCGGCGATCGCCCCCTTCGCGTCGGCCGCCCAACGCGCGGCGGAGCAGCTCTCCGCACCGTCGGTATATCCGAACAGCCGATGCGGCGCGCGCGCCTCTTCCTCCACCGACGGCCGCGCGGAAAGCACGCGCAAGTCGCGATAGACCTGCGCCGAATCGGCGTTGATGACGGTGCCGCGATGCCGCTCGGCCAGCGCCAGCGCGAGCGCGGACTTGCCGCTCGCGGTCGGGCCTGCAATGAGCGCGAGCCGGGGGAGGGCCATCAATCCACCTCCGTTCGCCCTGACCCCGGACTTGATCCGGGGGAAGGGCGGCCTTCGACCGCCCCGGATTGGGTCCGGGGCCGAACGGGGCTTGGAGGAGCGTACTGCATGTTCATCGCGACACTGATAGCAGACGGAAGCTTGGATGACGCGATCTTGTCCGAGGTCGCCCATCGGTTCGACATTGATTTCAACGCAGGAACTCTGACCGGCCTTTCGTGGATCGATCATGGCTATGCCGCCGATTTGACGTTTGACCCGTCCGAAGCCTTTCAGAAGTCGGACTGCGCCGAATTTGCGGCGACGATCAAAGACGAAACGCTGGCGATCACAATGGGTGGTTATGGACGCGACCTCGCGCTCGACGTCGTCGTCCAGCCTGCCGAGGGCCGCGAGAAGAAGCTGCTCGTCGCCGA
>JBQCEK010000270.1:0-4950 GCA_051960335.1 Sphingomonas sp. | reverse complement strand
CTATCACAACCTGTCGCTGATGGCGGCGGGCGTCGCCTTCTACGCCTTCCTGTCGTTCGTTCCGCTGCTCGGCGCCGTGGTGATGACTTATGGCCTTGTCGCTGATCCCGCAACTGTCGCCGCGCATATGCAGACCATCATCAATCTCGTGCCCGCCGATGCTGCCCGGCTGATCCAGGATCAGCTCACCAACGTCGCCGCTACCGCCGCGTCGAAGGCCGGGCTCGGCCTCGTCGTCGCGCTGGCTTTCTCGATCTACGGCGCGATGCGGGCATCGGGCGCGATCATCCAGGCGCTCGGCGTGATCTATGAAGAGGAAGACGGCCGCTCGCTCCTCCACGTCTATTGGCTGTCGGCGCGGTTGACGATGGTCACGGTCGCCGCCGGCGTGGTCGGTCTGTTCGCCGCCGTGCTGCTCGGCTATCTCGGTCATGCCGTCAGCGTGCTGGGCAAGGCCGGGGTCATCTTTATCCAATCGTTGACCTGGATCGTCGCTGCGGGGATCGCCAGCTGGGCGTTCGGCTTCCTCTATCGCTTCGGCCCCGATCGCGCCGATGCGCGCTGGCAATGGCTGACCATCGGTTCGATCGCTGCGACCATCCTCTGGCTGATCGCGACGCTGCTGTTCGGCGTCTATGTCGGCAATTTCGCCAATTACAACGCGACCTACGGCTCATTGGGCGCGGTTGTCGTGCTGATGATGTGGCTGTGGGTCTCCGCCTATGCGATCCTGATCGGCGCGGAGATCAACGCCGAGGCCGAGCGCCAGACCGGCATTGACACCACCACCGGCCCGCCCCGCCCGCGCGGCGAACGCGG
The DNA here is from genome assembly GCA_051960335.1 of Sphingomonas sp. Taxonomy (GTDB): domain Bacteria; phylum Pseudomonadota; class Alphaproteobacteria; order Sphingomonadales; family Sphingomonadaceae; genus Sphingomonas. The sequence goes on along the minus strand of JBQCEK010000270.1, from coordinate 4,131 downwards.
CGCCCCCGTCGCCGATGCGCTGCCCAGCAAGCGCCAGAAAAAGCCGCGGCGCGACAAATATTGATGCCTCAGCCGCGCGCCTTCGCCATCGCCCTGAAGCGGTGAAGCAGCGGCTCGGTATAGCCGTTCGGCTGATCCACCCCCTCGAACACCAGCGCCCGCGCCGCTTGAAAGGCAAGGCCGCCCGGATCGCCCACCATTGGCCGATAGGCGGGATCGCCGGCATTCTGCGCATCGACCTTCACCGCCATCCGCGCGAACGCCACCTCCACTTCCTCGGCGCTCGCCACACCGTGCAGCAGCCAGTTAGCGATATGCTGCGATGATATCCGCAGCGTCGCGCGGTCCTCCATCAGGCCGACATCGTCCACGTCCGGCACCTTCGAGCAGCCGATCCCCTGATCGATCCAGCGAACGACATAGCCAAGGATGCCCTGCGCATTGTTGTCGAGCTCACGCCGAACCTCCTCGCGGGACCAGTTTCGGCCACGCGCCAGCGGCACGGTCAACAGCCGATCGAGCCCCGGCGCCCCCTCCCCCGCAATCTCTTTCTGCTGCGCGACCACGTCGACCTGATGATAGTGCAGCGCGTGCAGCGTCGCCGCGGTCGGCGACGGCACCCAGGCGGTGTTCGCGCCGGACATCGGGTGAGCGATTTTCTGCGCCATCATGTCGGCCATGCGATCGGGCGCGGCCCACATGCCCTTGCCGATCTGCGCCTTGCCCGAAAGCCCGCAAGCGAGCCCGATGCGAACGTTGCGATCCTCATAGGCCTTGATCCACGCCGAAGATTTCATCTCGGCCTTGGGGATCACCGGCCCGCCGCGCATCGCGGTGTGGATTTCATCGCCGGTACGATCGAGGAAGCCGGTGTTGATGAACACGATGCGGTCCTTCACCGCGTGGATGCACGCCGCGAGATTGGCAGACGTCCGCCGCTCCTCGTCCATCACGCCGACCTTGATCGTGTGCCGATCGAGCGCCAGCAGATCCTCCACCGCATCGAACAGACGATCGGTGAAGCCGCATTCCGCCGGCCCGTGCATCTTCGGCTTGACGATATAGATCGATCCCGCGCGGCTGTTGCGCAATTTCCCCAGCCCGCGCAGATCGTAAAGCCCGATCAGGCTGGTCATCACCGCGTCGAGAATGCCCTCCGGCGCTTCCGATCCATCGCCCAGCAGCATCGCCGGCGTCGTCATCAGATGCCCGACATTGCGGACGAACAGCAGCGAGCGACCGGGGAGCGTCACGGTGCCGCCATCGGGCGTCTGATACGTCCGATCCTCGGCCAGCCGCCGCGTCATGTCGCGGCCGCCCTTCGCGAACGTCTCCTCGAGATCGCCGCGCATCAGGCCCAGCCAGTTGCGATACGCCGCCACCTTGTCCTCGGCATCCACCGCCGCGACCGAATCCTCCAGATCGACGATCGTCGTCAGCGCCGCTTCGAGCACCACATCGGCGATCCCCGCCGGATCGCTCCGCCCGATCGGATGGCCGCGATCGATCACGACCTCGATATGCAGCCCGTGGTGCCGGAACAGCAGCGCCGGTCCACGCTTGCCGACAAACTGCGCCGGATCGCGCAGCGAGAGCTCGCCACCATGCCAGTCGGCCCACGTACCCGCCGCCAATGGCACAGCCTCGTCGAGAAACGCCTTGGCCCGCCCGATCACCTGCGCGCCGCGCTCGGGATCGTACCCGCCCGGTTTCGCCATCCCCGGCAAGGCATCCGTGCCATAGAGCGCGTCGTACAGGCTCCCCCAGCGCGCATTGGCGGCGTTGAGCACGAACCGCGCGTTGAGCGACGGCACCACCAATTGCGGCCCTGCCATCCGCGCGATCTCGTCATCGACGTTCGTCGTGCCGATCGCGAACGGCGCGGGCTCATCGACCAGATAGCCGATCTCTCGCAGGAAAGCCGCGGGCAAGTCCGCGCCGGGATTGGCTCGATACCAGTCGTCGATGCTCTTCTGAAGATCGTCGCGCTTTGCAAGCAGCACCCGGTTCTCGGTCGCGAACCGCGCGAATACGTCCGCCACGCCCGCCCAGAAACCGCCGGCCTCGATCCCCAGTGGCGGCAGCACCTCGTCCTCGACGAAGGCCGCTAACGGTTCGGCGATGGCAAGGCCGGCACGATCGATCATAAGTCCTCCACGTTTGTCGTTCTGCCTGGGGAGGGCTCGATCTCTCGTTTACGTCAAGTCGGGCGCGGCCTTCAACCCTGATCGGTTTCGAGCGCCGCCGCCGCCGTCTCCAGCCGTTCCAGCATGGCCCGCAGCGCGGCCAGTTCATCGGGGGAGAAACCCTCGAAAATCTGGTGCTCGATCGCAATCGCCATCGGCGCCACCTCTTCGTAGAGCCGCTTGCCCGCCGCCGTCAGCGCCAAATGGTGCGAGCGCTGGTCTTCGGCATTGGGCGTCCGGCTGGCCAGGCCGCGATCGACCAGCGCGATCGCCGCCCGGCTCACCGACACCTTGTCCATTCGCGTCGCACGGCCGATCGCAAGCTGAGTCATCTCGCCGCCCTCGGCCAGCACCGCCACCAGCCGCCATTCCGGGATGCGCAGCCCGAACAACGCCTGATACGCCGTCGCGATCGCCCCCGACACGCGGTTGGAGGCGATCGACAGCCGATACGGCAGGAAGTCGTCGAGCTTCAGCGTTTTGGGCAAAGCGCTATTCTCCGCAGCGTTCAATAGCCCTTGGCGGCGCCGGCCGGCCGCCGCCGATCGTTCGCGCCCTGCCGCATGCCGGTCTTGGGATCGACCAGGATCGCCTCGTCCGCGCCGATCGCCGCGATCGGCTTGATGGTATAGCCCATCGCCTCCAGCTTCGCCTGCGCGTCCGCCGTCAGATAGCCGGGCTCCACAAGCACGACATCGGGCAGCCACTGATGGTGGAAACGCGGCGCGTTCACCGATTGCTGCATGTTCATGCCGTAATCGATCACGTTCAGGATGGTCTGGGTGACGGTGGTGATGATCGTCGATCCGCCGGGGCTGCCCGTCACCATGAACACCTTGCCGTCGGGTCGAAGCACGATCGTCGGCGACATGGAGGATAGCGGCCGCTTGCCCGGCGCCACCGCATTGGCGGCGCCCTGCACCAGCCCGAAGCCATTGGGCACGCCGGGCTTCGAGGTGAAATCGTCCATCTCGTTGTTGAGGAAGAAGCCGGTGTCCCCCGCCATCTTGCCAACGCCGAACAGGTAATTGAGCGTGTACGTCACCGCCACGGCGTTGCCCTGCGCATCGACCACCGAATAATGCGTGGTGTCGATGCCCTCGGTCGCGCCGACGCCGCCCTTGATCTCGCTCGACGGCGTCGCCTTGTCGGGCAGGATCGACGCGCGCAGCTTGGCGGCATGTTCCGGCGAGATCAGCCGCGCGACCGGATTGTGGATGAACGCGGGGTCGCCGAGATCGGTGTTGCGATCGGCGAACGCGCGGCGCTCGGCCTCGACGATGTAATGCGTTGCCTCAGCCGATCCGTAGCCATATTGGCCCAGCGGATACCCCTCCACCGTCTTCAGGATTTCGCACACGGTGGCGCCGCCCGAGCTCGGCGGCGGCGCGGCGACGATCGTGTAGCCGCGGTATGTGCAATTAACCGGCGTGTCCCAATTGACCGTGTATCTGGCGAAGTCCTTCATCGTGAAAAGTCCGCCGCCGGCCTGGCTCGCCTGCACCATCTTCTCGGCGATCGGGCCGCTATAGAATGCCTTGGTGCCCTTGTTGGCGATCGCCTTCAGCGTCTTGGCGAGGTTGGTCTGCACCAGCCGCTCGCCCGCCTTCCACGGTTGCCCGTGGTTGAGGAAAATCGGCGCGACATTCGGTTCGTTTGCGAAATCCTTGACGCGATTGTCCATGATCTTCACGTCGCCGGGCGCGAGGATGAATCCCTTTTCGGCAAGCGCGATGGCCGGGGCGATCACCTTTTTCAGGGGCATCGTGCCATATTTGGCCAGCGCTTCGTTCAGGCCCATCACCGTGCCCGGAACGCCGACGCCGAGCCATGTTCCGGTCGAGCGACCGGGCACTACATTGCCGTCCGTGTCCTGAAACAGCGTCGCGGTGGCTTTCAGCGGCGCCTTCTCGCGGAAATCGAGGAACAGGTTCTTGCCCGAGGC
>JBQCEK010000269.1:0-2415 GCA_051960335.1 Sphingomonas sp. | reverse complement strand
GCCGGCTCGTAGCGGGTCAGCGCCTGGGCGATGCCGTGCTTGACCGCGCCGGCCTGGCCCGAAAGGCCGCCGCCCTTGACGGTGCAGACGACGTCATACTGGCCCTGCCGCGACGCGACGTCGAACGGCTGGTTGATGACGAGGCGCAGCGTCGGACGCGCGAAATAGATTTCCTGATCGCGGCCGTTGATGACGATCTTGCCCGAGCCCGGCTTCAGCCAGACGCGCGCGACGGCGTCCTTGCGGCGGCCGGTGGCATAAGCGCGGCCCTGCTTGTCGAGCTGCTGCTCGCGCAGCGGCGTGGTCGGCTGCGGGGCGACCGGAGCGGCCTGCTCGGCGGGAGCGGCATTGCCCGCGGCCTCGGGGGCCGGCTGCGGCTGGCCGCCGACGACGGCGCCGAGATCGGAAAGCGATTGACGATTGTCGGACATTACTTGCCCACCTTGTTCTTGCGGTTCATGCCCGCGATATCGAGCACTTCGGGGTTCTGCGCGGCGTGAGGATGCTCCGCGCCGGCATAGATGCGAAGCGAGCGCATCTGCGCGCGGCCGAGCGGCCCGCGCGGGATCATCCGCTCGACCGCCTTTTCCAGCACGCGCTCGGGGAACTTGCCCTCGAGCACCTTGCCAGCGGTCACGCCCTTGATGCCGCCGGCATAGCCGGTGTGGCGATAATAGACCTTGTCGGCGAGCTTGTTGCCGGTGAAGCGCACCTTGTCCGCATTGATGACGATGACATTGTCACCGCAATCGACGTGCGGGGTGTAGCTCGGCTTGTGCTTGCCGCGCAGCACGTTGGCGATGATCGTCGCGGCGCGACCGACCACCAGGCCGTCGGCATCGACGATGTGCCACTTCTTCTCCACCTCATGCGGCTTGGCCGACTTGGTGGTCTTCATCAGCGCCTTCATGGGGCTAGACCTCTTATCTGAAACGAGGAGCGCCGCCCATGACGAGCGGCGCGAACGGGCGGCCTATCCGCGATGAGGGGCGCAAAGTCAAGCGAATGTGCGGGATTGCGGACGGGTATTATGATACCGGGACGAGGATCGGGGCGCGCCGGCCGAGCGCATGGGCGGCGATAACGGCGGCGACCAGCGTCAGGGCGGCATTGAGTTGATGCGCGACGGCGACGACGATCTCGACGCCGCTGAGCAAGGTCGAGATGCCGAGCAGGACCTGCACGCAGACGAGCGCGATCACGGTGAGGGCGGGGCCTCTCGCACCGGCGCGCGCGGCGCGAAGGCCGAGCGCGACGAGCCCCGCCGCTGCGACGAAGGCGAACCAGCGGTGGATAAACTGGACGACGATCGGGTTGTCGACGGCGTTGCGCCAAGCCGGCTGAAGCATCGTTACGCCCGAGGGGAACAGGCTGTCGCCCATCAGCGGCCAGCTGGCGAACGCATAGCCGGCGCGTAGCCCGGCGGTCAGCGCGCCGAGCGTGATCTGCGCGAGGAGCAGCAGCAGGGCGAGCGCTCCCAGCGGAGCGAGCCGGGCGGGCCGCGCCAGCGGATTGGCGGCGCGCGCGCGCAGGTCCATGGCGGTCCACACGATGCCGGCGAGAATGACGAGCGCGGTGACGAGGTGAACGGCGAGGCGGATGTGGCTGACGTCGGTCCGCACCGACAGGCCGGACGACACCATCCACCAGCCGATCGCGCCCTGCAATCCGCCGAGCGCGAGCAGCGCGCACAGCCGCCAGCCATAGCCGCGCGGAATCTGCCGCTTCACCGCGAACCAGATCAGCGGTACCGCGAACGCCGTGCCGATCAGGCGGCCGACCAACCGGTGGAGATATTCCCAGAAGAATATCTCCTTGAAGCCGGCGAGCGTCATGCTGCGGTTGTAATCCTGATATTGCGGGATGCGTTTGTAGTTATCGAACTCGGCGACCCATTGAGCGTGGCTGAGCGGCGGAATGGCGCCTGAGATCGGCTTCCATTCGGTGATCGACAGCCCCGATTCGGTAAGGCGCGTGATCCCGCCGAGCACAACCATCGCGACAATCAGGCCCGCCACGAGGTAAAGCCACAGCGCGATGGCGCGGGGGCGGGAGCGATCGATCGTGGTCTGCTGGAGCATGACCGCTTCCTAGCGGAGCGCGAGCGCCGCGCCAATCGTCCGCGCGCATCGCCCGATGATATATTGTAACGATCGAATGAATGTGCCACAGCGACGCGATGACCACGCTTGCGCAACCCCGACTCGCGCATTGGATTGATGCGCGCTTCGATCGCATGGCGATCGGGCTGTCGGGCCTGTGCGCGGTGCATTGCGTGGCGAGTGCGCTGTTCCTGGCGTTCATGGCCTCCGTCGGCGCGGCGCTGCTCAACCCGCTGTGGCACGAGATCGGGCTGTCGTTTGCGATCCTGTTCGGCGTGGTCGCGCTCGGCCGCGGCTTCCTGAGCCATGGCTA
>JBQCEK010000268.1:0-2547 GCA_051960335.1 Sphingomonas sp. | reverse complement strand
CCTTCTGGCGCCCCGCTTCCTCGCGCTCCTCTTGCTCCAGCCGCTTGGCTTTCTTCTCGAGATAGCCCGAATAATTCGCCTCATAGGTGTAGTAACGGCCGCGATCGAGCTCGAGCACCCAATTGACGACATTATCGAGGAAGTAGCGATCGTGCGTCACCAGGATGACGTTGCCGGTATATTCCTTGAGATAATTTTCCAGCCATTGGACGCTTTCGGCGTCGAGATGGTTGGTCGGTTCGTCGAGCAGCAGGATATCGGGCTTTTCGAGCAGCAACTTGCACAGCGCCACCCGGCGCTTCTCACCGCCGGAAAGGTTGGTGACGGGGCTGTCGCCTGGCGGGCAGCGCAATGCCTCCATCGCCTGTTCAAGCTGGCTGTCGAGCGCCCAGCCATCGACCGCATCGATCTTGGTCTGGAGATCGCCCATCTCCTCCATCAACGCGTCGAAATCGGTGTCGTCCTTGGGATCGCCCATCTCGGCAGAGATCGCATTGAACCGTTCGACCATCTGGGCGACCGGCCCGGCGCCGAGCTTCACATTCTCCATTACCGTCTTGTCGGGATCGAGTTGCGGCTCCTGCGGCAGATAACCGACCTTGATCCCCTCGGCCGCCCAGGCCTCACCGACGAAATCGGGGTCGATGCCGCCCATGATCTTCATCAGCGTCGATTTGCCGGAGCCGTTAGGGCCGATGATCGCGATCTTCGCGTCGGGCAGGAATTGCAGGTGGATGTTGTTGAGCACGGGCTTGCTCGCGCCCGGGAAGGTCTTGGTGAGACCCTTCATCACATAGGTGTACTGAACGGCCATGGCCGAAATTGCTCCGCGAGTCTGATGTGAGGGCGAAATTGCGTCCTGCGCCACATAGGTGGCGGCGCGGTTGAAGGCAAACTATCGCGTATTGCACTGCAACGATCGGCAGAAATCCGTCCTTCAACCTGTCTGGCAGATGAATTTGCGATTGACGCGTCGAGCGCGGACGTTATGGCAGCACTTTCGCGACGGCAATCGGGTCGGCCGCGAACAATAATGCTTGGGAGCATATAGATGAAGAAAGTTGCCTTTATCGTCGCTGCCGCCGGCCTGATGACTCTGGCCGCCTGCAACAAGTCGCCGGAAGCGGCTGCGGTTGAAAACAACGCCGATGCTGTCGCCGACAACATGGAAATGCAGGCTGACAACATGGACGCGATGGCCGACAATTCGACCAACGCGATGGCTTCGGATCAGCTCGAGAACGCTGCTGACAACATGAACGCCGCTGCTGACAACGTCCGCGCCAACGCTGACGCTGCTGCGGACAACATGCAGTAAGCCACGTCGGAACCACGGTTCCGAAGGTTTCGAAAGGGCGCTTCCCTCGCGGGAGCGCCCTTTCTCTTTTCAGGGCATCGCGTCGACCGGCGGGCGCATCGTGCTGGCTCCATCGCGATCGCACCTGATGAAGCTGATTTTTCCTGACGGCTCCAGGATTGCCCAGGCGACATCGTTGATGGCCCCTATTCCGGCGAGTCGCATTTCGGATTCGACCTCGGATCTGGTCATCCGGTCACGGCGCAGATTTTCCTCGATCAGCTTGCCCTGACAGATGATGACGCGCGGATGGCCCTCAAGAGCGCCTTTGAGCCGCGGGAAATAATAGCTCGCCCAGCCGAGCACCACGCTCCAAAACGCAAAGGTAGAAATCGCCAGCATCGCGCCGGTCAGGCTGAAATCATTGTGCGTGATGCCTTGTTGGATCAGATCGCCGATCACCACCAGGCTGACCACCTCAAACGGCGTCATCTGTCCCAACTCGCGCTTGCCGAGCAGCCGCAGCAGCAAGAAGACGACCGCGAACATCGCGGTGGCGCGCATCACGATATCCATCAGGGCAACACCGTGATTGAGACGGGTATCGACACCAGCGCGCGGTCACCATCCGCGAGTGCGATGAAGCCCCTGGTTCCGCGGAACAGGGGCGGATTGATCTGGCCATCGATCTTCAGTTCCAGCGCTTCGCCGGCCGCCAGCTTGCCGTAGTGAAATCGAAATGCCCCGGTCTTGAATTCCTCGCTCGCTGCTTGCGGGACGGTCGAATTGATCGTCATGTCGCGCCACAGGCTGGGCGGCAGCACGACGGTGGCGTCGGCCAGGTCGGTGTGGGCGGCAATAGCGATGCGCGTTTCGAAGAACACGCCGTTGCGCAGCACGCGGTTGGTGTGGACTGTCAGCGTCGCTTGCGGCGATGCAGCGGTCAGGGTGGCTCCTCTGCCTCCACCGAACACACCGGCCAGCGCGGCGATCATCAATAGTCCAAGGACGATGAGCGAAAGAAGACCCGGCCGGCGACGCGCGTCAGGCAGATGCGCGTGTTCGGGCGCAATTCCTTCGGGTAATATCATCGTCGGCGATTTGCCCATTTGCCTGCAAATCCTGTCGTTCCCCTTTTGCAACGAGCGGCTGGCGGCAAGGTTGCCGGTCCGGCGACATCTCCAACAGTAGCGGCTTCACGGCTTGACTCGTTCCAGACAGAAGCGCACATTGGAACAAATCAGGAACAT
>JBQCEK010000267.1:0-2123 GCA_051960335.1 Sphingomonas sp. | reverse complement strand
GGATCGATCACGGGCAGGCTGGTGCCGGTATAGGCCGGTTGCGGGGCGAGGCTGGGGTCGAGCGTCGCGGCGATTTCCGCGCCGCCCTGCCACGCGCCCTTGCCGGCGAAGCGCGCGCGCTGCGCTGCGACGAAACCGGCGTCGATATCCTGCTTCGCGCCGCCCCAGCGCTTGCGCACATAGGTGGCAACGCGCGCGATCTCGTTGTCCGAAAGCACGCTGGCGAAATCGGGCATATGCCCATCGAAGCTGCGGTCGCCGACGCGGATCGGGCCGTTGATGCCGTGGAGCAGGATCTGCGCGACGACATCGGGCTTCGCGGCGACGAACGGCGAGCCGTCGAGCGGCGGCACCGCGCCTGCCACGCCTGAGGCGTTGTCCTGATGGCAGGTCGAACAGCGTGCGAAGAAGATGTCGGCGCCGCTCTTGTTTGCTGCCTTGGGCAGTTCGCTCGCCATGGCGCTACGTTGAGCATGGCCCATCGAGACCGACTTTGCATTGTGATAGAGCATCACCGCGCCCCACAAGGCGAGCGCGATCGCGATCCAATAGACCGGCAGCGGAATGCCGCGATGCTCCTCATAGGGCTCGAAGCTCTCGGCCGGCGGCTGCGGGGGCGCGGGTGTTTCGCTCATTTGGCGCCACCCTTCTTCTCATAGCCATCGTCGCGTACCGCATGCGCCTCGATCGGCATCGTGCGGTTGAGTCCCTGAAGATAGGCGACAAGGTCCAGCGCCTGCTGGCTGGCGACGATCACCCCGTCCTTCGGCGCATATTGGGGCGGCAGCTTGACGACCACGTCGCCGGGCGCGGCCCTGGCCTTCTTCTCGAACAGATAGGGATAGGCCGGCATGATGCTCCACCTGGAAATCGCGCGCGGCTGAGAGAGGTGGGTCAGTTGCCAGTCGCGGCTCGGCAGACGGGCACCGACGTTGAGCAGGTCGGGCCCGGTGCGCATCGTGCCCATCAGATGCGGATGGTCATAGGCGTAATCGGACGCGACCGAGGCGCGGCCCCATCCGCGTTCGTCATCGGGCGCCTGATCGGCGCTGCGCGGCTGCTGGCTGTGGCAATAGAGGCAACCCTGTTCGATATAGACGTGCCGGCCGCTCAACTGCTGCGTGGTATAGGGCTTCAACCCCGGCGTCGGCGCTTCGCTGCCGATCTGGATGCCGGGAAATACCACCAGCATCAGCGTGGCGAAGGCAAGGATGCCGAGCGCGAGGATCGAGAGCGGGGCGATCCGGTTCATGCCGCCACCGCCGGCTGGGTTTCACGCGGTCCCTCGACATTCTCGGGCCGTCGTTTGAGCAGCATCGCGGCGAAATGCGCGGCGAACAGATAATGGCCCAGCGTCATCAGCCCGCCGCCGAGTGAGCGACCTTCGAGAGAGGGTTTCAGCAGGATCACGCTGTCGGCGAACGGCTTGGTCGCGTCGAGCATCGCGAGGCCCTGATAGATGCCGCCGATCGACAGCGACAGGAAATAGACGATGAAGCCGATGACCACGAGCCAGAAATGCACCGGGATCATCGCCGGCCACGGCCAGCGCCGCCCGGTGATCCGCGGCATCATGTAATAGATTGCGCCGAAGAGGGTGAACGACAGGAAGGCATAGGCACCGAGATGCGCGTGCCCGATCGTGAACTGGGTGAAATGCGTGACCGTATTGACCGAGCGCAGCGCCTCCAGCGACCCCTCAAACGAGGCCAGCGTATAGCAGATCGCCCCCAGCGAGATGAAGCGCAGCGCGATCGACTGTTTGAACGCCCACAGGTTGCGCGCGACGGTGACGTGCTGGTTGATCGCCACCGCGATCACGGGGATGAACATCATCACCGAATGGACGATCGACAGCGTCACCACCCAGGTCGGCACCGGGCCGCCGATCAGGTGATGGATGCCGACCTGGCTGTAGAACAGCGCCAGACCCCAGAAGCCGAGCAGCGACAGGCTGTACGAATAGATCGGTTTGCCGATGATCTTGGGGATGAAGTAATAGCCCGCGCCGACGCCCAGCGGGGTCAGCCACAGCCCCAGCACATTATGCGCGAACCACCAGTTGATCGTCGCGCCGCCTGCGCCGGTGGTGAGAAACGGCAGGTTGGCGACGACGAACAGCA
>JBQCEK010000266.1:0-14538 GCA_051960335.1 Sphingomonas sp. | reverse complement strand
CGCCTTGCGGGTGCGGTCCCCCAAACCGGCGACGCTTATCGGCAGCGGCCCGGTGGCTGCGCTGGCGGCCAATGTGCGGATGGAAGAGGCGCCGCTGGTTGTCTTCGATGCGGCATTGACGCCGGTGCAGCAGCGCAATCTGGAAACGGCGCTTGAAGCAAAGGTGATCGATCGCACCGGCTTGATCCTGGAGATCTTCGGCGAGCGCGCGGCGACCGCCGAAGGTCGATTGCAGGTCGAGCTCGCCCATCTCGACTATCAGGGGGGGCGGCTGGTGCGCAGCTGGACTCACCTTGAACGTCAGCGCGGCGGCTTCGGCTTTCTTGGCGGCCCCGGCGAAACCCAGATCGAGGCTGATAGGCGGCTGATCCGGGACCGGATGGCGCGATTGCGGCGCGAGCTCGAGCAAGTGAAGCGCACGCGCGGGCTTCATCGCGAGCGGCGGCAGCGTGCGCCGTGGCCGGTGATCGCGCTTGTCGGCTATACCAACGCCGGGAAATCTAACTTAGTCAATCGTCTGACGGGTGCCGACGTCATGGCGGAGAACATGCTGTTCGCGACGCTCGACCCGACGCTTCGCCAGATCTCTTTGCCCGGTATCGACAAGGCGATCCTTTCGGACACGGTCGGCTTCGTCTCCGATCTGCCGACGCAGCTCGTCGCGGCGTTCAAGGCGACGCTGGAGGAAGTCGTGTCGGCGGACCTGCTGATCCACGTGCGAGACATGGCGCATCCCGATCGTGAAGCGCAGCGTGCCGATGTGGAAAAGGTGCTGAGCGAGATCGGCGTGGCCGAATCCACCGAGCGATTCGAGGCTTGGAACAAGCTCGATCGTCTGGACGCCGAGGATCGGGCCGCGCTGCTCCAACAAGCGGGTGAGCGCGATGATGTGGTGGCGATTTCGGCGTTGACCGGGGAAGGGGTGGGCGACCTGATCGATGCGGTCGCGGCGAAGCTCACGGCCGGCCACCGCCGCTATCGGATCGAGCTCGATCCCGCCGACGGGGCGGCGGCCGCATGGCTCCATCAACACGGCGAAATGATCACGCAGGGGCTGGAAGGCGACCGCGCCGTTTATGACGTGCGCTTGGCGCCAGCTGATTACGACCGGTTCCTGACACGCGGCTGAAAGCGCGATTTCCTCTAAGGAAAAGCTGGCGCACCCGACAGGATTCGAACCTGTGGCCTCTGCCTTCGGAGCGCCCCTGAAATTCGTTTTTTGCGTCCACGAAAATCTATCATCTTCTCCTAAAAACAGTTATATAGAGGAATACGCTTCGCAGCCGTCCACCGGCGTACGAGGGCGTATATTTGACGTATATTTGACAAGTTGAGGGCCTTCGCCGATGCCCCAGACGCTGAAAGAAGCGCCGCTTACGACACGAAGCGCACGAGCCGCGTTGCGGTGCGGTGTGCATTGGCGGAGCATCGATCCAGACACTCACCTTGGCTACCGCAAAGGAAAGCGAGGCGGACGTTGGCTTGCGCGTTGGTACGAGGGTGCAGGTAGATATGCACAGATTACGCTAGGCACCGCGGATGATGTGATAGTTGAGGGAAACCTGTCCTTCAATGCGGCGGTAAGCTCGGCACGCGAGGCCGTTATCGCGGCCCGTCAAGCGGCCGCTCTGGCGCAAGCTGGACCAATCCAGACGGTTCGCTCTGCGGTTGAGCTATACATCGTGAAACGCAACGAGCGGTCCTCTGCACGAGCCGGAAGGAAGATCCGCTCTAGCGCTGATCATCGGCTCAGCTTGCACGTGCTGAGCCGGCCCGAGCTTGCTGACGTCCCGTTGCACGAACTACTCGAAACCGACTTGGCGAAATGGCGCGCGCGCCTAGGTGGGAAAATCGCGACGCGCCGCCGCTTGACCGCCGATTTTCGGGCAGCGCTGAACGAAGCTGCGCGCGCCGGGCGAAAGGTACTCCCCCCGGAACTTCCAAGCATAATTAAATACGGGCTGCAATCACCCGAAAGTGAAGCGGCTGGTCCGGGCGAAACGATTGCGAGAACAGACCAGATCCTGACCGACACGCAGGTCAGAGATCTATTGCTGGAGGCGGCGCGCTTTGACGCAGAGAAGGAATGGGGAGGCGATCTCTGGCGGATTGCTCTCGTAATCGCCGGCACGGGAGCGCGCTTTTCTCAAGTGGCCCGATTGACCGTAGGAGATGTCAGAGGCCATCGAATATTCATGCCGTCGAGCCGGAAAGGTCTGCGACGAACAGAGAACCACACTCCGGTCCCGATCGGTGAGGATGTAGCGGATGCGCTGGCCCCCGTCATGAAGGGGCGCCCGGCAAACGCTATCTTGCTCGAGCGATGGTATCATAAGGCGCTGGGACACGGCCGGTGGAGGCGCGATAGCCGGACTGGCTGGCGTGCCTCGTATGATATAACAAAAAGCTTTCAGACCATAGCTCTTGCGGCGGGTCTCACTGGCGTAACCACCTACACACTGCGTCACACTTCGATTGTGCGTGGTCTGCGCGCTGGGCTTCCGATCAGGTTGGTGGCCGCATTACATGATACGTCGACGCTCATGATTGAGCGCTATTATGCGCGTTACATTGCAGATGGATTGGAGGAGCTCGCCGCTAAAGCGATCGTACCGCTGGTAATCTAATCCATTGCGATCCTTCGTCTACTCGCTCGCGGCGCAGCGACGGCCCAATCGTCAACCAGAGTAAGTCAGCGCCCGTCTACAGAGCGGCCACTGCGCCTCTCGAGGAAACTCAGCGGTCCGGAACTGACCTATCGACCATCAGTCGTGCGCCGCGCTGCCCACATCCTTCATCATCGCGTCATGGTCTTCCGGTGCGCTGGCGACGGTCGCCTTATATTGTGCCGGTGACATCGACGGCAGCTTTTCGAGGAACGCCACCATGTCCCAGATCAGCGGATCGGGATGCGTTTTTCCCCATGCAGGCATCGCGGTGAGCTTGACGCCGTGCTTGATGATCCAGAACTTCTCGGCCGTCGTCAGGTCGGTGCCCTTGGCGAGTTCGGGCGCCTGCGGGTAGAGGCCCTGCGCCATCTCGGTCGGCTCGACACCGGGTCCAAGATGGCAGCCTTGGCACATCTCGGCATAGAGCCCGGCACCGGTGGCAACGTGCGCAGGGGTTCCGAGATCAGCAGGGGGCTGGATGCCGCGGGCATGAACCGCGATCGATCGGTCGCGAAGACTCTCGAGCAGCGCGTAGACCGGTCGGCTGTGCGGCGCGTCGGCGGCGATGTTGTAGACCCCGAACCAGACGAACGCTGCCAACAGAACGAGCGCGGCGATGACCGCCGCGATGACGAACCGCAAGCTCGGGAGGTGATGGCGAAGGCTCGAACGGGTCACGGCAATACCTTTCTTAAAACCACGCGCGGATGCCGAGAACGAGGCTCGTGCTATGCGGCGCCTCGCCATCTTGCCGGGCGAAGGTCGCCGAGCGCCCGACCTTCGCAGTATAGGAGACGCCGATATAGGGCGCGAACTGGCGGCTGATCTCGTATCGCAGCCTGACACCGAGTTCGGCATTGCTCAGGCCCGCGCCAATGCGATCCCGTGGCACGTCCTGTGCGGCGAAGTTCAGCTCGACACGCGGCTGCAGGATCAGGCGCTGCGTGATGCGCTCGTCATATGTCCCTTCGGTGCGCGCCAGGAGGTCACCCTTGGTCGACAGAAACACGGCGCCGCTGACATCGAACTGATAGGGCGCCAGGCCCTCGATCCCTAGGGTCGCGAAGGTCTGGGTCGGTGACGGCTGGAAGTCGTGACGGACACCGGCCTGCAGATCGAAATAGGGACCGATCGCGCGGCTGTAGAGACCTTGCACTTCGGCTGAGTCGACGCCCTTGCCGAACGTGCCTTCGCCTTCCGACTTGACGACGAGGCGGTCGATGTCGCTGCCGAACCAGCCTTCGCCTTCCCAGCGATAGCCGTCGCGGCCATCGTGGACCTGCAATTCGGCGAGGTTGATCATGACCTGCGAGAACGGCTCGCCGCCGTTTTCGTGGCGGAACATCGCGCGCGCCGGTTGCATCGCGGCTGGGGTGTAGGTGCGGTCGGCATAATGATCGGTTGGCACCGGGGGTGGCGGGGCGTCGCCCGGCGGCAGATCGGTGCCGCTCGGTGTTAGTTGTCCGCTCGCGGGCATAGCCATCCCCGGCATCATGCCGGACGCCGCCGCGCCATCGTGATCCGCCGTCATGTTCATGTCCGGCAACGACGAGGTTTCGCCGCCTTCTGCGGGCATCGTCATGTCTTTCATGGGATCGCCATGGCTGTCGTGGCCCGGCTTCGGCTCCGCCTTCGTTGCCGGGCGCTTCTGCGCGACGGCCGTCTTCCTTCGGGAAGTCGCAGGAGCGGCCCTTTTCTTGGCCGGCATCGGCTTCGACATGTCCATGCCGGGCATCTGCATGCCTTGCATCGACTGAGCCGCCGCGGGGTTCGCCGTTACGGCTATGGCGCTGGCAGCGGCGAGGAGCAGCACCGGCTTCATGCCTCGTCTCCTTCCTTGCGCACCGTCACCACCCGCATCATCCCGGCCATCATGTGATAGAGCAGGTGGCAGTGGAACGCCCAGTCGCCCGGCGCGTCGGCGGTCAGGTCGAACGTCACGATTCCACCGGGCGCCACCACCACCGTGTGTTTGCGCGGCGCGTGATCGCCGTGCCCCGTGACCAACTCGTAGAAATGGCCGTGGAGATGGATCGGGTGCGCCATCATCGTGTCGTTGACCAGGTTGACGCGCACGCGCTCGCCGTTGCGAAACGGAATGGGCGCGGCATGGTCCGACATCTTCACGCCGTCGAACGACCACATGAAGCGTTCCATGTTGCCGGTCAGGTGGACGTCGATCGACCGAGACGGCGCCCGCACGTCGGGATTGCGATCGAGCGCGACGAGATCGCGGTAAACCAGCACGCGGTGGCCGACATTTTCCAGCCCCTGACCAAAATCGCCCGTGCGGTCCTGCGGCATCGGCGCGATGGTAGACACGCCGGCATTCCTGGCAACCTGCGGCGCGTTCCTGAAATCGCGCATCGACATCGATGCCATGTCCATGCCGCCGCTCTTGCCGCTCAACATGTCCATGCCAGACACGGTGCTGTCGCCCATCTTCATTCCGGGCATATCGTGCGCCGCCATCGCCATGCCCGCCATGGCGCCACCGAGCGGCGTCGCGCGCTTCGACGGCGTGCCATATCCGTCGGCAACCGGCTTGCTCGCCAGCAACCGCGAGCGGTTCTGCTCGGCGGTTGGATCCGCCCCGCGCG
Source organism: Sphingomonas sp. (assembly GCA_051960335.1). Taxonomy (GTDB): domain Bacteria; phylum Pseudomonadota; class Alphaproteobacteria; order Sphingomonadales; family Sphingomonadaceae; genus Sphingomonas. The sequence goes on along the minus strand of JBQCEK010000266.1, from coordinate 9,269 downwards.
GTGTCATCGCCTTCATCGCCATCCCGGCCATGCCCATGTCGGCCATCGTCGCCAGCGGCCTTGGGCGGAGCGGCGGCACCGCCGCGACCATGCCGGCACGCGGCGCCAAAGTCGCCCGCGCCATCCCTGAGCGATCGACCGCCTCGGCGACCAGCGTGTAGGCGCGGTTCTCCTGCGGCCTGACCACCGCGTCGAACGTCTCGGCAACGCCGACCTGGAACTCGTCGGTCTCGACCGGACGGATGTTCTGCCCGTCGGCCTGCACCATCACCAGCGGCAGGCCGGGGATGCGCACATTGAAGATCGTCATCGACGACCCGTTGATGATCCTGAGGCGCACGCGCTCGCCGGGCTTGAACAGCGCGGTCCAGTTGTCCGCAGGACCGTAGCCGTTGATCGTATAGGTGTAGATCGATCCCGTGCCGTCGGAGATGTCGGCGGCGTCCATCCGCATGGCGCCCCATTTCAGCCGCTCGCTCTCCGGCTGGTCGCGTCCCGCCCGCAGCCCGGCGAGCGTTTCCTTCTGGAAGTTCATGCCGCCGGGGTTGAGCTTCATCCGGCGGAAGATCGCCTCGGGCGACAGCTGGCTGTCGTCGGCGAGAAAGACGACATGCTCGCGGTCGTAACCGATCGGATCGGCGCCCGCGGGATCGATGACGATCGGCCCGTGCAGCCCCGATTGCTCCTGCCCGCCGGTGTGGCTGTGATACCAATAGGTGCCGGCCTGCCGGATCGGGAACTGGTAGAGAAAGGTCGTCCCGGCATCGATGCCCGGGAAGGACACGCCCGGAACGCCGTCATATTGCGGCGGCACCAGCAGGCCGTGCCAATGGATCGAGCTCGACATGTCGAGCGCGTTGCGCACCTGCAGCCGCACGTCCTGGCCTTCGCGCAAGCGGATCAGCGGCCCCGGTGTGGTGCCGTTGATGCCGATCGCTCGGAACGGGCGTCCGTCGATCGTCGCGGTGCGCCACGCGACTTCGAGCGCGATGTCAGCGCCCGAGACCGCCGGGAGCGGCGCGGCGATGCCGCTCGACACCGAGCGCGCCCAAGCTGGCGTCCAGCTCGTCAGGACAGCGCCGCTCGCGGCGAGCGCGGCACCGCGCAGCACCTGCCGGCGGTCGATAGGCTGGATCATGGAAACTCCCGTTCGATAGCCCGAAGCGGCCACTTGCTGCTCTTGATACGCAGGCGACCGGCCGATCCCTCAACCCGGCGGCGATTTTTCGCTGAGACGCGCGCGGGCACGTGCCAATCGCGTCTCGACTGCCTTGATCGAAATGCCGAGCGCGGCGGCGGTGTCCGCCTGGCTTAGTCCCTCGATCGTTCGCAGCACGAGCACGTCGCGCAGCTTGGCAGGCAGATGGGCGATCTCGCGTCGTAGCGTCTCGAGCGCGGCGCGATCACCGGCGACGGTTTCCGGCCCAGGGGCGTCGTCGGGGACCGCCGTATGCAAAGCGTCGCCGCGCGACAGCAGCGCCCGGACGCGCTGGCGACGGTGCCAGTCGCGACATCGATTGAGTGCGATCGCGGCGAGCCAGGGCCGCAGCGGCCTTGAGGAATCGTATCGCGAGAGATTTCGATACGCGGCGACGAAGCTGTCCTGGGTCAGATCGAACGCCTCCTCCGCATCCCCCGAACAGATCGACACGAGCCGATAGATCGCCGCGCGGTGCCGGCGCATGATCTCGGCGAACGCGGCCTCGTCGCCGTCTCGCGCCAGCACGGCGAGCGCCGGATCGTCGAGCTGATCGACCGCCGCCCTCACTGCTGGTCGGCGGTCAGCGCCTTCACCACGGCACGATCGTAGCGCTCGGCCTGATCGGGCCGCAGAATCTGTCGCATCGCGAACACGTGCGCGAGCGTCGCCTTCTGCAGCCGCCCCATGTCCGCGTGCGAGGCATCCACGGCCGCGGCGACCTCGGGGCCATAGCCATGTTCTGCCTCGATCGCCTCGGCGAGCCGGGCGTTGTCCGCTCGCATCGCGGCTTCGATCGCTGTGCGGCGCAGCGCATAATGCGCCTCGATCTGCTCAAGCCGCGCTTTTTGTCCAGCGTCGAGATCGAGCTCGCGATGCAGCAGCTGGTGCAACTCGGTGCTGGGACTAGCCGGCTTGGGTAGCAGTGTGCGCCCGACGAACACGCCGGTCACCGCCGCGACGAATGCGATTGCCGCGACCAGGGCGCTCCAGCGCGCCCGCGTCACTGTTCGCCCATCAGCAGGTGCGAAGGCGCCAGTTGCGATCCATCCAAAGGCGCCGCCTTCGCCGGCATCGCGCCCGGCAGGGGGACTCCGGCGCCAGCTATTCCCAGCCCCGTCGCGAAGAACGCCGCCAGCATCGCCATCCGTCGAGGTATCCGCCGATCGCCCTCCGCGAGCGCATGGATGCGCACGAAAACCCGGTTCTCCAGATCGTCGAGTGTCGGCGTCGGCGCGGTCGCCAGATCGTGCAATCGCTGGTCGAGATTGGCCATCATTAGTCTCCTATACCGACTGCTTATACGCGCTCGCTTTTCCTTTCCCTCGATTTTTAAGGAGCCGAGCGAGGGATCATCCGGGCACCGGCGTAATTGTCATAGAGGCGAAATGAAGGGAGCGACGAATGGCCGAGCACGGACCCGATCATCGGCATGACGCGCATCACGGCGCGGCCGGCGGCATGACAGACCCCGTTTGCCGCATGACCGTCGACCCCGCCACGGCGCAGCATCGCGCTGCGCACGACGGGCGCGACTTCTACTTCTGCTCGGCCGGATGCCGATCGAAATTCGTCGCGAATCCCGAGCGCTATCTCGGCGATGCACCGGCCCCCGCGCCTGAAGCGACCCCCGGCGCGATCTGGACGTGCCCGATGCATCCGGAAATTCGGCAGGAAGGACCGGGCACCTGCCCAATCTGCGGAATGGCGCTGGAGCCCGAGGAGCCGACCTTCGACGACGCGCCGAACCCCGAGCTGGTCGACTTCACGCGTCGCTTGTGGGTCGCGGGCGTTCTGGCCATTCCGCTCCTCGTCCTGTCGATGGGCGCAGACATGTTCGGGCTCAGGCTGGTCGACGCCGCGACGTCGTCATGGCTGCAGTTCGCACTGGCGTCCCCGATCGTGCTGTGGGCCGGTTTTCCGTTCCTCGTCCGCGGCGTCGCGTCCATCCGGTCGCGCCACTACAACATGTTCACGCTCATTGCTCTCGGAGTCGGCGCCGCGTTCGCCTACAGCGTGGTGGCGACGATCGCACCGCACCTGTTCCCGCCGGCGTTCCATACCATGCATGGTCAGGTGCCGGTCTATTTCGAGGCCGCCGGCGTCGTCGTCGCGCTGGTCCTGCTCGGTCAGGTTCTTGAACTGCGCGCCCGCGCCGCCACCGGTCGGGCGATCAGAGCGCTGATAGACCTCGCGCCGAAGACGGCGCGCCGGATCGATGAGCATGGCGAAGAGCGCGAGGTGGCGCTCGACCAGGTCCAGCCCGGCGATCGGCTGAGGGTCCGCCCCGGCGACGCGGTGCCGGTCGACGGCATTGTCGTCGAGGGGCGTTCCCATATCGACGAGTCGATGCTCACCGGCGAGCCCGAGCCGGTCGAGAAGCAGGTCGACGATCCGGTGACGGGCGGCACGGTCAACGGCACCGGCAGCTTCGTCATGCGCGCCGAGGCGGTCGGCGCACACACCATGCTGGCGCGCGTCGTGCGCATGGTCGCCGACGCGCAGCGCAGTCGTGCGCCGATCCAGGCGGTCGCCGACCGCGTATCGGGATGGTTCGTGCCGGGCGTGGTCGGCGTCTCCGGGCTGACGTTCATCGTTTGGATGCTGGTCGGACCCGATCCCCGCTTCGGTCACGCTCTGCTGAACGCCATCGCTGTCCTGGTCATCGCCTGCCCCTGCGCGCTGGGTCTGGCGACGCCGATGTCGGTGATGGTCGCCGCCGGCCGCGGCGCGCATGCCGGCGTGCTGATTCGCAACGCCGAAGCGTTGCAGGCCTTCGAGACGGTCGACACGCTGGTCATCGACAAGACCGGCACGCTGACCGAGGGTAAGCCTCGGCTCACCGCGATCGAGCCGAACGGGGCGCTCGGACGGAGCGACATTCTCGCTTTGGCCGCGTCGGTGGAGCGCCAGTCCGAGCATCCGCTGGCGGGTGCGATCGTCGCGGCGGCCGAAGCCGAAGGTGCCGATGCGCTGCAGGTGCGCGACTTCACGTCGCACACCGGCATGGGCGTCGAGGCGACCGTCGATGGCCACCGCGTTGCGATCGGCAACGCCGCAATGATGCATCAGGTCGGTGCCGACCCAGCGCCGATGGAAGCGCGGGCTGCGCAGCTGAGGGCTGCCGGTGGTGGCACGATGTTCGTCGCCATCGACGCGACGCTGGCAGCAGTGCTGACCGTTGCGGACCCCGTCAGGCCGGGAGCTCGCGACGCTATCACCGAGTTGCGCGCAAAAAATGGGCTTCGGGTCGTAATGCTGACCGGCGACAATGCGACGACCGCCGAGGCGGTAGCGGACGCCGTCGGCGGCCTCGACGACGTTCGCGCCGGACTGACGCCCGAGGATAAGGCGGGGGCGATCCGAGAGCTGCAGTCGGCCGGCCATTCGGTCGCGATGGCCGGTGACGGAATCAACGACGCGCCGGCGCTTGCCGCCGCCGATGTCGGCCTCGCCATGGGCACCGGCACCGATGTCGCCATCGAAAGCGCCGGCATCACGCTGACCAAGGGCGATCTCGCCGCGATCGTCCGCGCTCGGCGCCTCGCCCGGGCGACGATGCGGAACATCCGGCAGAATCTGCTGTTTTCATTCCTGTTCAACGGCATCGGCGTGCCCGTCGCGGCCGGCGCGCTCGACCCGATCGCCGGCATCCTGTTGTCGCCGATGATCGCGGGCGCCGCGATGGCGCTGTCGTCGTTCACCGTGGTGCTGAACGCGCTGCGCCTCAACACCACCCGCCTTTGAAAGGGTCTCGATGCACGCAACATTCCCCGCCTGGCTTCATGCTCTCTCGATCGTCACCCTCGTTGCCGGCGGGTTCTGCGCTGCGATCATCATCGTCGACGAGGTCAACCGGCCGCAGAAGATGTGGATCATGAACCTGGTTTGGCCATTAACCGCGCTGTTCGGCAGCCTCCTGTGGCTCGCAGCCTATCTCAAATGGGGTCGCGCCCGGCCGGGGCAGGGCGACAATGCCAAGCCGCCGATGGCGGTAATGGTCGGCAAGGGATCTAGCCATTGCGGTGCCGGATGCACTCTGGGCGACATCATCGCGGAATGGGCGGCGTTCGCCGTTCCTGCAATTGCGGTCTGGTTTGGCTGGCATCATTGGACAGTGGAGAAAATCTTCGCGGTGTGGATACCGGATTTCATCCTCGCCTATCTCATCGGCGTCGTCTTCCAATATTACACGATCAAGCCGATGCGGGGCCTGTCGGTCGGGGAAGGCATCTGGGCGGCGGTCAAGGCCGACACCGCGTCGATCACGTCCTGGCAGGTCGGCATGTATGGCATGATGGCGATTCTGCAGTTTCTCTGGTTCAAGCCGGCGTTCGGGGGGACGGCTGAGGTCAACACCACCGAATTCTGGTTCGCCATGCAGATCGCGATGCTGGCGGGCTTCTGCACCTCTTATCCGGTCAACTGGCTGCTGATCCGGATTGGGTGGAAGGAGAAGATGTAAAGAGAGCGTGCGAGAGAGCGTGGGCCAACAGGTCGGTTCTCCGCGCGGCCGTCCGTTCCCGAAAGCGGCGCCTTGAAGGGAGCCCTTCCGGATCCTCCGACATTCCGGTCGCTTGCTGTCTATTGCAAGCGGATTTCCCTCTTAGCCGATGTTGCGGGAAGCGGCCACCAGCCTTGCATCCCGCGCCTCTGGCGCGACCGCGCTCTATGCCGCGTGCGCCGCACCGAGCCGCTGACGCGTCTCGGCCCATTCGGGTCACGATCACTGATGCCAGGGCGGGACATGCGTCCCGCATGATGTCGCCGGCGCGGTGCGCCGGCGGCGTATGCCTGCGGCGTCGATCTGGCGGGGTGGGCGTCACTCCCCTCTGGTCCCGCCGCGGCGTGCCGCAACCCGCTGCGCGGGTCCTTCACTTCGTTACGGCCCTCTGGGTGCCGCCCCCCGCTTGTGCGGGCCTGCCGGTCCGCTCCTGCCGCCCACCCCGCCATTCCGGCGCCGGTTGCGGTGGTTGGGAGTAAGGAAGATGGACAAGACCGAACGGCAGAGCCTCTATGCCGAGGTGACGGCGCGGGTGATCGCCGAGCTGGAAGAGGGACGTCTGCCTTGGGTACAGCCATGGGATGCTGCGGCATGTCCGTGCGCGATACCGGCCAATGCGGTGACCGGGCGGCGCTATTCAGGGATCAATGTGCTGATCCTGTGGGCTGCGGTAATCGAAGGACGTTATGCGTCTCAGCACTGGCTGACCTACCGACAGGCGCAGGCGGCGGGCGGCAACGTTCGCAAGGGCGAGCGGGGAACGACGGTCTGTTATGCAGATCGCTTCACGCCGAGGATTGAGGCCGAACGCGCGCGAGACGAGGACCGCGAGGCGCGGCAGCTGGCGTTCTTGAAGCGGTTCACCGTGTTCAATGTTGCGCAGTGCGAGGGTCTGCCCGAGCGGTTGACCGAACTGCCCGAGCTTCCGGCCAAGGCGAATATCCTGCCGGACGTGCAGACGCTGATCGAAGCGAGCGGCGCAGATTTTAGGATCGGAGGCGGCGAGGCCTATTATTCGCCGGGTGGCGACTATGTCGCGGTGCCGCCGCAGGCAGCGTTCGGCGAGCCGATCAACTGGTATCGAACTGCGCTGCACGAGCTTGGCCACTGGACCGGTCATTGCAGCCGGTTGGACCGCAATCAGCGCGGCGGGTTCGGCAGCGCCGATTATGCGCGCGAAGAGCTTGTGGCCGAGATGGCGAGCGCGTTCGCTTGCGCGTCGTTGGCAATCCGGCCGACCGTGCGGCATGCCGATTACATCGCCAGCTGGCTGAAGGTCCTGCGCGACGACGAGCGCGCGATTTTCCGTGCAGCGAGCGCGGCCAGCAAAGCGGCGGATTACCTGCTCGCGTTCTCACCGGAGGCGGGAGCGTGAGCGCGCGGGCGGGTAATGCCCGCATTCGCCAGCGGTTGGTCAGGGCGCTGGCCCAGCTGCCCGAGCGACAGCGTGCGGTTTACGTTGCGCTTGCTCGCGATGGGCTGGCCTATGAAGCGCTCGCCGACCGGTTAGGCGTCGGCGTGGACGAGATCGAGCGCGACTTCGCCGCGGCGCTGGCGACGCTCGCCGACGCAATCGACCAACCCGCGACGCCGTGGCGGCAGCGGCTCGTCCGCTGGATCAATTCGAAAGGGTCAAAATGACTGTAACCGCTTCGCCGACACGATCGGCGAGGCTGTTCGCTGCCCAATCATGCCGTTAGGATCATTGCCGATGCGCACCGATCTCGACCATCTGCCGCCGGCCAAGCAGCGCGAGCTTGAGCGCGTCGTCGAAATCCTGTTCGAAGAATTCGGCGACGCGACCAAGCTGGCGACCGGCAAGCGCAAGGCCGGTCGCATTCTCAAGATCATCCTGTTCGGCAGCTATGCGCGCGGCGGCTGGGTCGATGAGCCGCACACCGAGAAGGGCTATCAGTCCGATTACGATCTGCTGATCATCGTCAACCAGGCCGAGCTCACCGATCGCGCGACCTATTGGTACCGCGCCGACGAGCGTCTCATGCGCGAGATGACGATCACCAAGACCCTGCGCACGCCGGTCAATTTCATCGTCCACACGCTCCAGGAAGTGAACGACGCGCTGGCGCACGGCCGGTTCTTCTTCATGGACATCGCGCGCGACGGCGTCGCGCTTTACCAGGCCGACGACAAGCCCCTGCACAGCCCGCGCCCCAAGACGCCCGAGCAGGCGCTGGAGATGGCGCGGGAATATTTCGAGGAGTGGTTTCCGAGCGGCGGCGAGTTTTTCGACAACTTCAAATTCAATCTTGGGGCCGGCCGGAACAAAAACGCCGCATTCCAGCTGCACCAAGCCGTCGAACGGCTCTACCATTGCGTGCTTCTCGTCAGCACCTTCTACACGCCGCACGTCCACAATATCGGTTTCCTGCGCACCCAGGCCGACAAGCTTGACGCGCGGCTGGTGCATGTTTGGCCGCGCACCACGCGCCAGGATCGCGCTCGGTTCGAGAAGCTCAAGGACGCCTATGTGAAGGCGCGTTACTCGAAGCATTATCGCATCACCGAGGAGGAGCTGGCGTGGCTCGGCGAGCGCGTCGAGGAACTCGGCCGCGCGGTGCAGGAAGTCTGCGCCGAGCGCATCGACGCCCTCAGGAATGCCGCTGGCACGTAAGCCCGCCCGCTGTTGCCGACCTGGGCCGATTCCTCCTAAGCCGCACCACCAACAGAGGAGACTTTATGAACAACACCGATCTCGCCGAACACCTTGCCACCGCCCACGGCATCACCAAGGCCGATGCCCGCAAATATGTCGACGGCGTCTTCGCCGCGATCGCCGATGCCGCCGCCAAGGGCGACGAGGTTGCACTCAACGGGTTTGGCAAGTTCAAGGTGAAGGACACGCCGGCGCGCCAGGGACGCAATCCCTCGACCGGCGAGGCGATCCAGATCGCCGCGTCGAAGAAGCTCGCGTTTACGCCCGCCAAGGCAGTCAAGGACAGACTGAACGGCTGATGGGGCTGGACTCGGTCCGCGCGTTTCTGGGCGCGCGGGCGCCCGACATCGCCATCATCGAACAGGCTTCGAGCACGGCGACCGTGCTCGAAGCCGCTGCCACGCTCGGCGTCGCGCCCGGGCAGATCGCCAAGACGCTGTCGCTGCGCGTCGGCGAGCGCGTGCTGCTCGTCGTCACCGCGGGCGATGCCCGGCTCGACAACCGCAAGGTCAAGGACACGCTCGGCGGCCGTCCGCGCATGCTCGGCGTCGACGAGGTCGAGCAGCTGACCGGCCATCCGGTCGGCGGCGTGTGTCCGTTCGGCCTGGCGAGCCCGCTGCCGATCTATTGCGACGTATCGCTGCAGCGGTTCGATGTCGTCTATCCCGCCGCCGGCAGCCGCACCGCATCGGTGCGGCTTACCCCCGACCGCCTGGTCGAACTGGTTGGCGCCGAATGGGCCGATCTCTGCTCGTGACCGATGAGATCGTCATTCATCGACGGACGCCGGAATCGGCGGCGATGCAGGCCAACATCCGGCGTGCGATGGCGCTGACCGCGAAGCTTAATTGCCTGACCTATGACGATGCCGATGAGGTGCGGACGCTGTTCAG
>JBQCEK010000265.1:0-23383 GCA_051960335.1 Sphingomonas sp. | reverse complement strand
CGGCGGGGGACCTGCTGATCCGCACCGGCTTTGCCCTTCCCGTCGCCGATATCGAGACGCTCGACGTCCGATATGCCAACCTAGGCCGCCTGTTGAGCGATCTGCGCGGGATGGCTGCCACCAGCCTTCTGCCGGGCGGCGCATCGTTGTCGCGAGAGACGCTGGCGCGTGCCGCCGCCATCTTCGATGAGCGAGCATCGGACGGCAGGCTTGCCGAGCGCTTCGACATCATTTTCCTGACGGGCTGGTCGCCAGCGCCGTCCCAGCCGCAGCCGGCGCGACGCGGAAGTGCAACGGCATCGCTGGCAAAAGCGCTCCGATCAGGCAGCGACGAGCACGATTAACTCAGCGGGACCGCATCAGCCATTCTACGAACGCCCGGTCACCCGGCGGCATCGGAAGCTCGGCCAAGTCGCTCGGCAACCGCCATTCCAGCGCCGCGGCGTGAAGCGGCCGCGCCTCGCCGTGCCAGCGCGTGCAGCGAAATAGCATCAGCAACAAGTGGCGCTGGTTCAGCGGTGCGCTGAATAAGGTCAGCGGGCTGATCCCAGTCGGATCGATCACGATGCCGAGCTCCTCCATGAGTTCGCGTGCCAGTGCCCTTTCCGGCGTCTCGCCCTCTTCGATCTTGCCGCCGGGAAACTCCCACAAGCCGCCGTGCTGCTTTCCCTCCGGCCGTTGCTGTATGAGCACCCGCCCGCGTTCGTCGCTCAGCACGGCCGCAACCACCGGCATCAGCAACGGCCGGTTGCGCGCATTGGTCATTCGTTAACGCTCCTCTTGTAAGCGCAGAATAGGTGGGAGAATTATGTCGATGAAATGCGCGCTCAGGGGGCTGTTGCGCAGCCTTGCCGGCAACCGCAGGGCGGGAACCGCCATCGAATACGGCCTGATCGCCGCGTTGGTGGTCATTGCCATGATCGCGTCCCTCTCCGGCGTCGCCTCGATCACGACCGAGATGTGGAACAACGTCAACTCGAAGGTGAACAACGCGAGTTGAGCTCGCCCACTTAAACTTTTGTCAACCTGTGACCCTTAAACGAATCGATGCTGGCCCGGGTTCTAACCGGCTCAGCCGGGTGACTGAAGCTTTGGAACAGAACGGAGACCGGTAATGCAGAAGATTCGCAAGTTCATTCGCAACAACAAGGCTGCGACCGCCATCGAATACGGCCTGATTGCTGCGCTGATCGCGGTTGCCGCGATCGCCGCCATGAACGGCCTGGGCGGCGCGCTGAAGAAGACCTTCAACAACGTCTCGTCGTCGATGGGCGGCGCCGTTAGCTAATTAACGGCATTAGCCTGAATGATTGGGGCGGCGGAACCTGGTTCCGCCGCCCTTTTCATGTGCCTAACGCACCGCAAAAGGCGCGCATTTTAGGAGGGCGTTACAACCGCCCGATCGCCAGAAACTTTTCCCGTCGATCGCGGCGCAGCGCGGCAGGGTCGAGCCCTTCGATTTCGGCAAGAGCGCCGGCCATCGCGTCGCCGAGCGCCGCAGCCGCCGCTGCCGGATCGCGATGCGCCCCGCCAAGCGGCTCGGCCACGATCTGGTCGATGACACCCAGTTTCTTTAAATCCTGCGCGGTGACCTTCATCGCCTCGGCGGCATCGGCCGCCTTGTCGGCGGTTCGCCACAGAATCGAGGCGCAGCCTTCCGGAGAGATCACCGAATAGACGGCATGTTCGAACATCAGCACGCGGTTGCCCGCGGCCAGGGCGATCGCGCCGCCCGAACCGCCCTCACCGACGATTGCCGAGATCAGCGGGACGCCAAGCGAAAGGCACGTCTCGGTCGAACGAGCGATCGCCTCGGCCTGGCCGCGTTCTTCCGCCTGGATCCCGGGAAAGGCACCGGACGTATCGACCAGCGTCATCACCGGCAAAGAGAAGCGATCGGCGAGTTCCATCAGGCGGATAGCCTTGCGGTATCCTTCGGGTTTCCCCATGCCGAAATTGTGCTTCAGCCGGCTAGCGGTGTCGTCGCCTTTCTCATGGCCGATCACCATCACGTTGCGGCCGCGAAAACGGGCGAGCCCGCCGAGGATCGCCTGATCGTCGGCAAAGGCGCGGTCGCCGGCCAATGGCGTGAATCCATCGAACAGGCTCGCGACATAATGTTTGAAGTGCGGACGTTCGGGATGCCGGGCGACCTGCGTCTTCTTCCAGGGCGTCAGCCGAGCATAAGTGTCGCGCACCAGCTTGTCGGATTTCGCCTGCAGGCGTCCGATCTCCGCATCGATGTCCACCGATCCATCGGCGGCAGTGTCACGCAACTCATCGATGCGGCTCCGCAACTCGGCGACGGGTTTTTCAAAATCGAGAAAGCTTGCCATCAGGCCGGTTCGGTTAGGGCCCCTTGCGCGCGGCGTCAACGAGTGGGTGTCGCTGGTTGACCAGCTCGATCAGTCGACGGCTTTCGACATGCGTGTAGATTTCGGTCGTCGCGATATCGGCGTGCCCCAACATCGATTGCAGCGCGCGCAGATCGGCCCCGCCCTCCAGAAGATGGGTAGCAAAGGCATGGCGCAAGACGTGAGGGCTCACGCGATCCGGTGGAATGCCGGCTTCAGCGGCCAGCGCCTTGAGCAGTTGATAAAGCCGTATGCGCGACAAATGCTTCTTGCCGGAAGGGAACAACCACGCTCGATCCGTCGCGACATGCGCGCGCCATTCCGCCACGGCAGCGCGGGCGCGATCGGAAATCGGCACGAGCCGCTCACGCCCCCCCTTTCCGCGCAGAATCAGAAATGGCCGATCGGGCGCGACGGCATTGCGCGGTAAGGATACAAGCTCGCTGGCGCGAAGGCCGGAACCATAAAGCAGCTCGACCAGTGCCGCGAGGCGGAGGTCGTTCGGATCCGGGGGAACGCGCGCGATACGCGCTGAGATGGCTTCGAACAGCCGATCGACGTCCGCTCGGCTCAGCGTTTTCGGCAGCGCGCGCGCGGTTCCCGGCCGAGGAAGCGACGCTCCCGCATCGTCGTTGCGAAAGCCTTCATCGGCCAGGAAGGCGAAAAATCGCCGCAGCGCGGCCGATTTGCGCGAAACGCTCGCACGCGACAGATCGCGCCAGTCACTCGCCAACCGGCCGAGGTCGTCCGCCGTCGCATCGCCCAAGCCGCCCTGCAGGAACGCTGATGCCAGCCGCAAGTCGCTGCCATAGGCATCGATCGTGTTGGCCGCGGCGCCGCTCTCAGCGACCATCATCTCCAGGAAGCGCTCGATCAGCGCGCCGTCGCTGGTTCCCGTCAAGCTCGCGCCACGGCTTCGGCAGCGATCATTCGCGCCTCGCCATTCAGGCCCACGGCGTTGAGCGCCGCGACGATGCGGTAAAGCGCGGCGGGCGGCACACCGTCCCATCCCGGCGTCTGCATCGCGACTGCGGAAAGCAGCACGACAGTCCCCGGCTGACGCGCCGCGACCGCACGTTCGAGCGCGCGAGTCCAGGCGTTGGTCATGCCGAAGTTGACACCTGCATCCTTCGCCGCGCTTTCACTATCGCTCGCCGACAGCAATCCAAGCCCCGCCAGCCCCGCGGCCAGCATTTGCACCTTGATCTTGCCGGGGCTCGAATCCGCATCATTGAAGGAATCGAACAAGCTGTAGGGCGCAGGTCCCGCGACGGCCGGGTCGGCGAGGGCCAGCAGCACCGACGCCTCGCTGCCACGCTTCACATAGGGAGCCCAGCGCATGGCCGCACGATCGAAACCGGCCGAGAGAATCGCCACGATCAGCCCATCGACGTCGTTCACCTTGTCGGAAGGCGTAATCCGGGCCGCAGCGTCCGCGGTCAACACGGCGCGCGCATAGCGGCCCTGCTCGCTGTCCGGCGCGCTCCACAATTTCGAAAGCGCGCTCAATCTATCGGCTTGGTCCGCATCGGTATAAGCCGACCGGAGGTCGCGAGCGATTCCCTCTTCCGCCGTTCCCGAATTATCGCCCATGTCGATCTCGCCATAAAGATCGACCAGCGCCGCGTGCGACAGCACGCCGCGCGCGGCCGCACGATCAGCGAACACGGCGCGAGCGCGCGCGTCGAGCGCGGGGGACAGCGCCCGCCAATAGGCCACTTGATTGCCTACGGTGCTCATCAGATCGTCGGGGATCGCTTCCCCGATCGCGGTGGCGAGGCCGTACCGCCAGGCATTGAGGTGATCGACGCCGGTCCATTCGATCGTCACCGATTGATCGCCGCGCATGCCGGCGCCCATCACCTTTTCGGCAAGGTGCAGATCGATGCCGGTCGCGACACGGTGGCGCCTTGCGTCCTTCATCAACGCGTCGGCCTGTTGCGGATAGCCGGCCAGGCCGGCGCACATCGGCTTGGCCATCACCCAGGCCGCCTCGCCCGGCGCAAGCCTATCAGACAGCTCGGTCAAGCCGCAGACCGCTGCAGGATCGCCATTTGCGAGCGCGGCCTGCATCGCAACCTGCAGCAGCTTCGCCGTGTAATCATCGCGATCGATTCGCTGGACAAGCGCCCGCGCGACCACCGATTCACCCATCCGCAGCAACAGCCACGCACGTTCCGCCGTGAAGTCTGCGCCGCGGACCCCGGCTGGCGTATCGATCGGCGAAGCCAGCGCGCGGCGCAGGAATATTTCCATCCACCGCGAAGCGATCGGCGTGTCGAGCCGCCGCATCAACGTTTCGAGATAGCGGCCATTGGCATTGCCGAACGCGTTGGCCGGAAGGGTGTCGTGGCCCGACAGTCCCACTTCCGCCGTCGATCGCCTTGCAAATGCGGGTAGCTCATATTGTGGCGGCAATGCCGCATAGTCCGGCGTCGGCGACCCGCTCGGCGTCGGCGTCGGTGATGGAGTCGGCGTTCCGCCAGGCGTCGTGCCCGGCAGAATCGACAGGTTCAGCGGATTGTCAGTGGCCTCCGGCCGCGCGGTCGTGGCTGGCGGCGTGTCCGATGCAGGCCGGCCGGGTGATGGCGAGGCGGAGGGCGCGGGCGCAGGGGCCGACTGCCCGAAGCCCGGGGGCAGCAGCGATTCGGGCTTGTCCTGACCCAGCGCCGGAATCCCGACACCGGCCAGGACCAACGCGATCGCGCCGAGCGCGACGCTATTGCGGGGTCGCAGCATTCTGCAAGTTCGCCAGCGGAACCGTCTTTTCTACCTGATGCGGCGATTGCGCCGTATCACGCCCGGCGAGCCAGAAGAGCCCGCCGACGACAACGACAATGACGAGAAGGAGTATAACCAGCGAACGAGACATGCGGGAACCCTAATGAAACTATGGTGCGACAAAGCGCGCGGCCTTTTGCCCGATGGGCAGCCTCGCTGTATAGCCCCCGCCGCCATGTTGCAAAACCGTCTCACCAAACCGCGCTGGAGCGGCAAGCCGATCGTGCTCGTCGGGCTGATGGGCGTAGGCAAATCGACGGTGGGCCGGCGCCTCGCGACGCGCCTGGGGTTGCCGTTCGCCGATGCCGACGCGGAAATCGAAACGGCTGCCGGCATGACGGTCACCGAAATCTTCGATTCGTTCGGCGAACCCTATTTTCGCGATGGCGAGCGCCGCGTGATCGCCCGGCTCCTCGATGGCGCGCCCAAGGTGATCGCGACCGGCGGCGGCGCCTTCATCAACGATGAAACCCGCAGCCTGATCCTCGAAACCGCCCTGGCGATCTGGCTCGACGCCGCGCCCGAGGTTCTGGTCGAACGCGTTCAGCGGCGCGATACGCGGCCGTTGCTGCGCAATCGCGATCCCGCACGAGTGCTGAGCGAGCTCGCACAGATCCGCAACCCGATCTATGCTCAGGCGCCGATCCACGTGTCGAGCAACAACGCGCCGCACGACGTAACCGTCAAGGCACTCCTGGAAGCCCTCGCTCGATGATCCGAATCCCCGTGGCGCTTGGCGCGCGCAGCTACGACGTGCTGATCGAGGCGGGCTTGCTGCGCCGCGCGGGCGATTTCCTCGCGCCGCTCGCGCGGGGCCGCCGCATGGCGATCGTCACCGACGAGCATGTCCTGCCGCATCTGGCAACACTTCAGGCCGCGCTTGAAAGCGCTGGCGTGGAAAGCGATCCGATCGTCCTCCCTCCCGGGGAAAGCACCAAGAGCTGGAGCCAGCTCGAAGCGCTTACCGATCGGTTGCTCGATCGCGGCGTCGAACGCGGCGATCACGTCGTCGCGCTTGGCGGCGGCGTGATCGGCGACCTCGTCGGGTTCGCCTGCGCGATTCTCAAGCGCGGCTGCCGCTTCGTGCAGATTCCCACCACGCTGCTGGCGCAGGTCGATTCGTCGGTCGGCGGCAAGACCGCCATCAACAGCCGCACTGGGAAAAACCTGATCGGCGCCTTTCACCAGCCCGCGCTCGTGCTGATCGATCCCGACACGCTCGATACGTTGCACGCCCGACAGGTTCGCGCCGGTTATGCCGAGGTCGTCAAATACGGGCTGATCGACGATCCCGAGTTTTTCGCCTGGTGCGAAGCGAACGGTGCGGCGTTGCTTGCGGGTGATGGCGATGCTCGCTTGCACGCGATCGCTCATTCGGTTGGCGCCAAAGCCCGGATCGTCGCCGAGGACGAGCACGAAACGAGCGGCAAGCGCGCGCTGCTCAACCTTGGCCATACCTTCGGTCATGCGCTCGAGGCCGAAGCTGGCTTTTCGGAGAAGTTGCTGCACGGCGAAGCGGTCGCCGCGGGCATGGCGTTGGCATTCGATTATTCAGCCGAACAGGGATTGGCGCCTGCCGATGATGCGCTGAGAGTGCGGCATCACCTCTCCCAGATGGGCCTTCCGACCAGTGTTGGCGCGGCAGGAATTCTGGCATCCGGGCAGACACTTACCGCACATATGCTGCACGACAAGAAGATGGAGGCGGGCACCCTGCCCTTCCTCCTCGCGCACGGCATCGGCCGGACCTATCTCGATCGCGATGTCGATCTGGCACGGATCGCGGCCTTTCTCGATTCGGCGCGGCACGCAGCCTGAGCCATTATGATCGTTGCGGAACCGGCAAAGGTTTGAAGGCGTTTCCCCACCCTCGTCGCCGTCCCGGCGTTGATTGATTCGAAAAGGGGATTCACATGCTTCTGACGCTCGCCGCCATTCTCGTCGTCTTGTGGCTGCTCGGCTTCCTGGCTTTCCATGTCGCTGGCGGGTTGATTCACCTGCTTCTCGTCATTGCCGTGATCGTCGTCATCGTTCACTTCATTCGCGGCCGATAGGTTTGCGCCGCTGCCGATCGGCTTGCTGATTGGCAGCGCCAGCCTCCCGCAGGGGCCGAGCGTCAGCGGCGAAAGCCGGTCGACGCCAGCCACAGCCAGCCTGCGATCAGCATCGCACCGCCAATCGGAGTCACCGCGCCGAGCCAGCGCGGCAGCCCGAGCGCCATCAAATACAGCGTACCCGCGAAGATTGCGCCACCCGCAAGAAAGAGCCACGCCGGCCCTCGTGCCCCCAGCGTCGCCGCGACCAGCGCCGCCACCGCATGGATCAACTGATAATGGCCGCCCGTCTTGAGCCATTCCGCCGCGTCCCCGCTTGCACCATGCGCACCGAAGGCGCCCGCAGCGACGGCAATCGCCCCAGACAAGCCGGCAAGCGCGACAATCCAGTTCACCCGCATTCTCCCGGTTCCGGGGCCAGTTTGGGCCGCCGTGTGATGATCTTTTCGATCCCGGCGCGGATGTCGCCGCTTTCGGTTTGCCGCTTCAGCCGCTCGTCGTCGCGGTCGCGATAGGCCTGTTCCGTGCGGTCGATCTGCTCTTCATCGACGCCCAGCTCGACCATCGCCAGCCGCGCCATGCACACCGCCGATTCGAGCACCTCGCGAATCGTGCCCGCGATCGGCGCGCCGTGCATCTTCATCAGGCTACGCCGATCATAGGCGCGGACATAGATTGCGGCATCGGGAAACGACTGGTGAATGCTGCGCAGCAATTCCGCGTCGATCACGTCGCCATCGATGCAGAACAGCAGCAATTGCGCCTCGCCTGCGCCGGCCTGGCGCAGCAGATCGATCCGCGTACCATCGCCATAATAGACCTTTGCGCCAAAGCTGCCGGCGGTCTCGATCATTTCGACGTCCTGATCGATCAGCGATACGGTGACGCCTTGTTCCAGCAGCATCTGCGCCACCGTCTGTCCGAACCGGCCATAGCCGACGACCAGCGCGCGGGCGCCGTCCTTGTTCGGCGTTTCCAATCCTGCGCTGCTGCGCCCCGGCTGCTGGCGGATGCGCGCGGTGATCCGCATGAGGAACGGGGTGGTCGCCATCGACAGCGTCACCACCGCTCCGAACAGGCTCGCCGCTTCGGGCGCGATCAGATAGGCGTTCTGCGCCTGCGCGAACAACACGAAGCCGAACTCACCGCCCTGGCTGAGCAACAGACCCAGGGCCAGCGCCTCGCGCCATTTCATCTTGAACGCCAGCCCGATGCCGCCGATGATCGCCGCCTTGGTCACGATCAGCGCCAGCGCCATGCCGATGACGAACAGCGGTCGCTCGGCAATCGCCGTCAGGTTGAGCATCATGCCGATCGAGAGAAAGAACAGGCCGAGCAGGATCGATCGAAACGGCTCGACATCGGCTTCCAGCTCGTGCCGATACGGGCTGTCGGCGAGCATCACGCCCGCGATGAACGCGCCCAGCGCGGTCGACAAGCCCAGCGCCTCCATCACCGCCGCGCTGGCGATGACCGTGAACAGCGCGGCGAACACGAACATCTCGCGCTCGCCCAGATTGCCGATCAGCCTGAACATCGGCCGCAGCAGGAAACGGCCGACCAAGATCAGCCCGGCCACCGCCAGCACGGTATAGACGGCAAGCAGCCATCCCGGCGGCCCGGCCGGATCGGCCGGATTTCGCGACAGGGCCGCGACGATCGTGATCAGCGGCACGATCGACAGGTCCTGAAACAGCAGGATCGAGAACGCCCGCTCACCGAACGGCGTGCGCAATCGGCCCGCGGACTGCAGCATCGGCAGCACCTGCGCCGTCGATGAGAGGGCCAACGGCAGGCCCAGCGCAATCGCGGCGGCAAGCGTAAAGCCGGTGCCGAACCATACGACCGCCGCCACCGCAATCCCGCACAAGCTCACCTGCAGCAAGCCGAGCCCGAAAATCTCCTTGCGCATCCGCCACAATCGCGTCGGGCTCAGCTCCAGGCCGACAAGAAATAGCAGCAACGTGATGCCCAGTTCGGCGATTCCCATTTTCGATTCGGCGTCGCCGACCAGCCCCAGCACTTGCGGTCCGACGATCGCGCCGGCGACCAGATAGCCCAGCGTGGCGCCAAGCCCGAGCTTGCGAAACACCAGCACGAAGAACAGCGCGAAGCCGAGCAGCAACACGCCGTCGCGGAGCAGAGAGGTCGTCCCGCCTTCCATCAGCGGGTCCCGCCCTGCGCGGCGGCGGCCGCTTCGGCGGCGGCTTCGAACGCCAGCCGGATCGATGGATGACGCGCCGTCATTGGCAAGGCCGGTGTGAACACCTCGAGCCCCGGCCAACCGGGCGGCGCATCTCGCTCCCCCGCCAGCCACGCCGTCAAGGCATCCCGCGCCGACGCCAGTTCCTCGGCCGATTTGCCGAGGGCGTTCTTTGCGAGAAGCGCGGACGACGCCTGCCCCAGCGCGCATGCGCGGACGAGCATGCCGATTTCGGCGACACGCCCCTGATCGTCCAGATTGATGTCCACCGTCACGCGGCTGCCGCAAATCGGCGATCGCTTTTCCGACGTTCCCATCGGCTCGGCCAATCGCTCCTGATAGGGGATCGAGGCGGCGAGCCGCAGGATTTCCGTATTATAGAGCGGCGCGTTCATCGCCTGGATGTAGGGCAGGATGCGCCGCGCGCCCACCCCCGCCCGTTCATTCGCTGTTGCCCGCAATCGATTGATCGTGATGGAAGCCGAACACCGGCTGGCCGTGCCGCCGACGATCGACGAAATCGGCGATGCTCTTGCTGGTCGCGTTGAGCAGCGGATAGACCCGCGCCTCGGTCAGCCATTCGGGCCGGTCGCGGGGCCCGCCAGGAAAGGTATCGAGCACCATGACCGCGAGCAGAAATCCCAGGCTAGCGATAATCAACCCCTTCAAGGCGCCGAATCCGAAGCCGAGCGCGCGATCGACCGGGCCGAGAATCGAGGTCCGCGTCCGCCGTCCCACGGCATTCGCGATCATGCGGCCGGCGAAATAGGTGATGCCGGCGATAACCGCGAAAGCCAGCACGGCCGCGCCGGCCGCGGTGCCGATCTTGCCGACCAGCAGATGCGTCAACGGCGCGTGAAACAGCTTCACGGTGAAGACCACCAGGAGGAACGCCATCAGCGCCAGCACTTCGGTGACGAAGCCGCGCATCCAGCCAAGCACGGCGCTGCCGCCGACGAGCAAGATGACGACGATATCGAGCGCGGTGAGACCCATGCCTGCTTAAGACCGCGATCGCCGGCCGAAGTCGAGAGCTATTCGCATAGCGACGCGCAGGCTCATCCGCGCTCCAGCATATGATCGACCAATGCGCCCAGTGTCTTGAAGCCGGACAGGCGCAGCGGCCCCTTGTCCCCGGCCATGCCCGCCGGCACCAGCGCGCGCTCGAAGCCCAGCTTGCCCGCCTCCTTGATGCGCAGCGCGCCGTGCGCCACCGGCCTGATCTCGCCCGACAAGGCGACCTCGCCGAACGCCACCGCATCGACCGGAACCGGCCGCTCGCTGAGCGCGGAAACAAGCGCGGCGGCGACCGCCAGATCGGCGGCGGGATCCTGCACCCGGTAGCCGCCCGCGATGTTGAGATAGACTTCGCAGGCCGAAAAGCTCAGCCCGCACCGCGCCTCCAGCACGGCGAGAATCATCGCCAGCCGCCCGGAATCCCAGCCCACCACCGCGCGCCGTGGCGTCGCGCCGCTCGCCAGCCGCACGACCAGCGCCTGGATCTCGACGAGCACCGGGCGCGTCCCTTCCAGCGCGGGAAATACGGTGGTTCCGGTCACGCCTTCGTCGCGGTGCGTGAGGAACAGCGCCGATGGGTTTGAAACTTCGCTAAGCCCGCCGGCCTCCATCGCGAACACGCCGATCTCGTCAGTGCCGCCAAAGCGGTTCTTGATCGCGCGGAGGATGCGATATTGGTGGCTGCGCTCTCCTTCGAACGACAGCACGGTATCGACCATATGTTCGAGGACGCGCGGCCCGGCGATCGACCCGTCCTTGGTGACATGCCCCACCAGCACCACGGCCGTGCCGCGTTCCTTTGCGAAGCGGATCAATTCCTGGGCGGATGCGCGCACCTGGCTGACCGTGCCCGGCGCGCCTTCGATCAGATCCGAATGCATCGTCTGAATCGAATCGATGACGAGCAGCGCGGGCGGCTTGCCCTGCCCCAGCGTGGTGAGCACGTCGCGCACCGAGGTCGCCGCCGCCAGCTGCACCGGCGCATTGCCCAGCCCAAGCCGCCGCGCGCGCAGCCGCACCTGATCCGCCGCTTCCTCGCCCGAAACATAAGCGGTGACGTATCCCGCCAGCGCGAGCTTGGCCGCCGCCTGAAGAAGCAGCGTCGATTTGCCGATCCCGGGATCGCCGCCGATCAACGTCGCCGATCCTTCGACGAATCCGCCGCCCAGCGCGCGATCGAGCTCGGCAATGCCGCTGGCCATGCGTTCCGGCAGCGCGATTTCGGCATCGAGGCCCACGAGCTGCAACGCGCGACCGCCCGATTGCAGATTATGCTTGGCCTGGAACGGCGTGACCACCGCCCCCGCCTCCTCGACCAGCGTGTTCCATTCGCTGCAATCGGCGCACTGCCCCTGCCATCGGGTCGCGACCGATCCGCATGCCTGACACACATAACGCTTCTGGGGTTTTGCCATGGCGGGAGATGTAGCCAGAATGGAACGATTAGGGAACAGAAGATATTCCCCTCCCTGCAAGGAGGGAGCGGCGAGCCGGGTCGTTTGGAGCTTGTCGCACCACGACGATTGCCAAAAGACCCGGCCTGGAATTGTGGCTGATCCATCTCATCCCGCGTCACCCCGGGCTTGTCCCGGGTCCACCGTGCAGCCTTACCAGCGACCGATAGCTGTGTGGCGCGGTGGATGCCGGGACAAGCCCGGCATGACGATTGAGGCTGACCGTAATCCTCCCAAACTCACGCCTCGCGGCTGACCTCAATTCCATATGCGATTCCCCTGCCTTCAGGGGGAGGGGAGAAAGAGAAAGCCGCGCTATCGTTAGCTCGCCGGCCGTGCCGGGATCGTCACCCCCTTCTGCACCGCTGGCCGCGCGAGTCCGCGCTCCAGCCAAGCCGCGACGTTCTTGAACGTGTCGAACTCGACGATCTCGCGCGCTTCGTAGAAGCCGATCAGGTTGCGCACCCAGCCGAGCATCGAGATGTCGGCGATCGTATAGTCGTCGCCCATGACCCAGGTCCCGCCGTCCAGACGGCCATCGAGCACGCCGAGCAGGCGCTTGCTCTCGGCGACGTAGCGGTCGCGCGGACGCTTGTCCTCATAGTCCTTGCCGGCGAATTTGTTGAAGAAGCCGAGCTGGCCGAACATCGGCCCCAGCCCGCCCATCTGCCACATCAGCCAGGCGATGGTTTCCCAGCGCCGCGCCGGGTCGGCGGGAATGAACTTGCCATATTTGTCGGCGAGATAGAGCAGGATCGCGCCGGTCTCGAACAGACCCATCGGCTTGCCGCCGGGACCGTCGGGGTCGATGATCGCCGGGATCTTGCCATTGGGATTGAGGCTCTCGAATTCGGGCGACTTCTGATCGTCCTTGGCGAAATCGACCAGATGCGCCTCGTAGGGAATGCCCAGTTCCTCGAGCATGATCGTCACCTTCACCCCGTTGGGCGTCGGCAGGCCGTAATATTGCAGGACATCCGGGTCGGCCGCGGGCCATTTCTTGGTGATGGGAAAGGTCGACAGATCAGCCACGCGGCACCTCCATGGGTTCGTTTCCGACGGATAGATAGGCAAGCCGCGCGCGCGCCGCTATGGGCGTGCGATGCAACCCAGCGATCTTCGTGTCGCGCTGTTCAGCGGCAATTACAATTACACGCGAGACGGTGCCAACCAGGCGCTCAACCTGCTGGTCGGCCACCTGCTCGATCGTGGAGTGAAGGTCCGCGTCTATTCGCCGACGGTCGAGCATCCGGCGTTCGAGCCGACGGGCGATCTGGTCAGCGTGCCGGCGATCCCGATGCCGGCGGGCCGCGCCGAATACAAACTCGCCCGCGGCCTGCCCAAAAAGGTGCGCGCTGATCTGGAGGCGTTCGCGCCCAATCTGGTCCATGTCTCGGCGCCGGAAATTCTCGGCCACCGCGCGGTCACCTGGGCGCGCAGGAACGACATCGCCGCGGTCGCCTCGCTTCACACGCGGTTCGAGACCTATCCGCGTTACTACCATATCGGCTTCGTCGAGCCCTGGCTGATCAGGCTGCTGACGCGCTTCTACAATCGCTTCGACGAAGTGGTGGTCCCCTCCCCCTCGGTCGCCGAGCTGATCAAGTCGTGGGGAGTGACGACGCCGATCGACATCTGGTCGCGCGGCGTCAATCACGATCGCTTCAATCCGGGCCGGCGCGACCTCGCCTGGCGCCGCTCGCTCGGCATCGCCGACGACGAAGTGGCGGTCGGCTTCCTCGGGCGGCTGGTGCTCGAAAAGGGCCTCGACATCTTCGCCGACGTGGTCAACGAGCTGACCCGGCGCGGCGTCCGGCACAAGGTGCTGGTGGTCGGCGACGGCCCGGCACGCGGCTGGTTCGCCGATCGCGTCCCCGGCGCGGTGTTCGCGGGGTTCCAGAGCGGCGACGATCTCGGCCGCGCGGTCGCCGGCATGGACGTCTTCTTCAATCCGTCGGTGACCGAGACGTTCGGCAACGTCACCTCCGAAGCGATGGCGGCGGGGGTCGCCGTGGTCGCGGCGCGCGCGACCGGCGCGGTCGACTTGGTCGAGGAAGGCGTCAACGGCTTCCTGGTGCCGCCGCGCGACGTCAACGCTTACGCCGACGCGATCCAGCGCCTGATCGAGGATGACGGGCTGCGCGCCTCGGCCGGCGCCTCGGGTCACCAGAAAGCACAGGCCTATGTCTGGGGACCGGTCAACGAGAAGGTACTGCAGACCTATCTGGCGGTGATAGCGCGGCGCGGCGCCTGAGCGCCCGCTTCGAGGCCCAGGTCCCGGCCGATCGCCTCGATATCCGCACCCGCCGGGACCAGCCGCCACGTATCGGGATGGCCGGTATCGACCAGGGTCACCGCCCCCTTCGGGCAGACGCCGAGGCATTTGACCTCGATCAGCCCGACCGGCGACTTGCGTCCCTTCTTGAGCCCGAAGCGCTTGCGCAGCGCCTTGCCCAGGCTGGTCTTGCCCTTGCGCCCGAACCCGCCGCCGAGCCGCTTCGAGCATTTCGAGCAGACCAGGATCGCGCCCGACCATTGGCTGGCGAGCCCACGGCCCAGGGCGCCGAATTCCGTTTCTAGATGGTCGGCCGCCAAGACCGGTTTTCCTCGGCGACGCGCAGCACGTCATAGGCCGCCTGGATCGCCTGGAAGCGCGCCGCCGCCTCGGCATCGCCGGGTCGCACGTCCGGATGGCATTCCTTGGCGAGCCGCCGCCACGCCGTCCTGACGGCATCGAAATCGGCGTCGGGATCGAGCTCGAGCATATCCAGCGCGCGCATCTCGTCGCGCGAGCGACTGCCGTCGCCCGAGCCGGTCCAGGCGTAATGCCGCGCTTCGGCATAGCCGTTCGCGGTCCGCGTCTCGTCAGCCTCGCGCGCAGCGGCTTCCTCCGCCGTCAGGCCTTCGAAGTAATTCCAGCCGCGGTTATATTCAGCGGCGTGCTCCTGGCAGAAATACCAGCGCTCGCGGCTGTTGGGCGACTTCGGCGCGGGGCAATTGCCCGGCTGGTCGCAGCCATGGCGGTCGCACATCCGCACGCGAGTCGCTTCGCGCGTGGAGCCATAGCTGCCCCAGCGAGGAAACCCCCAATTGTCGGATCTGGTCGGACGCGCCATGACCGCGACATAGGGACTGGCCCCCGGCAAGCGCAAGCGCGCTCAATTACCTAGCGTGAACCTGACCCGTTGGGTGATGCCGCCACACCCGATGCCGCCATCCGGACGAAACGCCTTTTCGTATCGCGCGGTCTTGAGCGTATCGTCGCCGGCCTTGCTGAAGATGAACGGCGGGTAGGAAATGACCGCACGCTGGTTTACCGTCTTGCCGTCGGCCCCGACGTCGAATTGCACCGACACCCAGCCCTCGAACCCCCACATCTTGGCCTCGTCGGGAAAAGTACCGCCGGCGCCGAGGAAGCGCGGCGCCGAATCGACCAGCGAACATTGTTCGGCAGTCGTCCCGGTCTGCGCATAAGCGGCCTTGGCGGCGGCGAGGTCGCCGCGCTGGGCGTAGATCGAGGCTTTGCGGATCAAGGCCCCGACCTTGAATCCGTCCTCGACGGGCAGTGCCGGGTCGTTCGCGACCTGATCGAGCAACGCCAGACTGCGTTCCTTGTCAAATCCGCGCGACGCGTCGGCCATGATCAACCTGAGTACCGCCCGCGCCTCGGAATCCTCGGCATAGGGCCCACTCGCCGCGGCGGCTTCGAGCGTACGGAGATATTTATGCCCTTCCCATCTGTCGCCGCTAATGCCTTGCCATCCCGCCAGGTCGGCCGACAGGCGCGCCATGGCGGGTGCCTTGTTGGCCGAGAGGATCGCCGCCTCGCGCTGCGCGAAACCGACGCCTTCCTCGAGCGGCAGGACCGTATTGCGCGACAGAAGATGCAGGATCGGGACCAGCGCCAGCGAATCGGCGCCCTTGACCTTTTCGAGATCGGCCAGTTCCTTGCGTTCGCCGCCGAGCAAAGCCGCATCGGCTCCCTCGCGCTTCAGCGGCGCATCGACGCCGTGCGCACCGAGCCACCCCGCCAGCGATTTATCGAGATAATCGAGCAGCGATGGCTTTGCGAATTCGGTTGAGCAGCGCATTTCGACTCGCGCGCGGTACCGGAAGAACAAGGGCAGCGCCTTCACCTGTTCCGGCGTCCATGACCAGTTGCGCACGGCGCGCGCGAAGGCGAGTCCGGTGCCGCCGCCACGCGACGCATATACCGGCGTGGAATAGACGACCGTGCCGTCGTCGCCGATCGAGAATTCCACCACCGCCATATCGTCGGGCCGCAGGTCCGAATCGCCGCCGCAATCGGGCGGCGTCATCTGCACGGCGGGGTCGAACATGTTACCGGTCGACAACCTCCCGGCGCCGGTCATCGCCATATATTTGCGCGCGTCGTCCTTGTCGCCCAACAGCATCGCCGCAATCGCGTAATTCGAGCGGGCGGCGACATCGTCGAGGTCGGTCCTCGACGTCAATCCGCCGAGCAACTTCACCGCCTCCCCCGCGGCCGCGCGGGCGCCGACGGTGTCGCCGCGGTTGAGCTTGAGCTGGCTTTCGACGCGCTTGATCGTCGCACGGGTACGGTTGTCGATCGCCTTGTCGGCGAGATAGCGTTGGACCCGCGCGAGATCGGCGACGGCTGCGTCGGAGTCGGTGAAGGTTTCGGTCTCGATCAGGCCCCGAAACGCACTCAGATGGTCGATCGCTCTGTCCGCAAGGTCGTCGGCATGCCGGTAATCGTCCGTCGCGGAGGCGAAATCGAGCGAGGCCTCGGCGACTTTTCCGAGCAACATATATCCCATGAAGCGATCGCTGCGCAGCGTCGCGTCGGAGATTGGCAGCACCGCCAGCGCGGCCTTGGCCGAAAGCACCGCTTCGTCGTTCCGCCCGAGATCGTAAAGCGCCAGCCCCTTGCGCAATCGAACGATCGCCAAGCTGCGCGGCCGATCGCCGACGCGTTTTTCGAGCTTTTCCCAAGCGGCGAGCGACTCGGCAATCTTTCCATCGGCATACAGCGCCTGCGCCGCCTCGAAATCCTGCTGGACGGTCGGCGCCTTTGCCGACGGCGTGTCCGCGGCTGCCGTCAGCACCGGAACCATCGCCCCCAAAGCCACACTCAATACCAGTGCCCGCATCGCCTTTTCCCCCGCTGTCGGGGCAGCTTAGCTGACATCGATGACGCGGAAAAGAAGAGCCAGAGGATCTGTAAGCCGGGTTCTGTCCACCGCCGGAGCGGATGGGCGACCATTCCTCTAGGACGACGCTCGCGCGCCGTCTCCAGCAACCAACCCGGGCGACGGGTGGGAACACACCCCTCTGCCGCCCCTATTCGGTCTTGCTCCCGGTGGGGTTTGCCATGCCGCCGCTGTTACCAACCGCGCGGTGCGCTCTTACCGCACCCTTTCACTCTTACCCCGGATCAAGTCCGGGGCGACCTGCTCTCTGTGGCACTGTCCCTGGGGTCGCCCCCGGCGGGCGTTACCCGCCACCGTCGTTCCGCGGAGCCCGGACTTTCCTCGCGTGCTTGCGCACCCGCGGCCGCCCGATCCTCTGGCGGAGTTGCTTCTATCCAGCGTCTGCGGATAAAGCCACCCCCGCGCTCAGGACGGCCGCCATACTTCGCCATCTTCGCCGCTAACGTCGAAGAAGCCGACGCCGCATCGCTCAGCCAATTCGCGCACCATGCGATAGGCGTCCTCTGCCTGCGACCACGCGAACGCCGCATAGATGACTTGGTGCCCGATCGAATAATCCGTCAGCCTGAGATCATCCCAGTCCTTGTCGGCCCCCGCGCCGTTCATGTTCGGATATCGTGCTGCCATCCCGTCGTACCAAGCCTTGAGCTTTGGCGTGGTAACAGACGGATCATTATAGCCGTGCGGCTCGCTCCACTCCGTCTGCTTGTCGTACCAGGAGAGGAAATCCGTGCGATCGCGCGGCGCGGCGAGGGCGTCGAATACCAGGAGATCGTAGCTCACTCGTCGCCCTGTGGCTTGGGCAGCAGCAGCGCCAGCAAGAGGCAGCGACATTCGCCATCGATCTCGCCGTCGATCAGTTCGGGGCGGAAGCGGCGCTGGAACGCGACCACCGCCGCGAGTTTGTCGGTCACTTCATAGCCGAAGCGTTCGAGCGCGAGCAGGAACCCGGCGTCGCTCCACAGCGGGTCCATCAAATTCTTGGTTGGCCGCGGCAGCGCCAGCCGCAACCGTGCGAGCTGACCCCAGGGGAACAGCTCGCCCGGATCCTGCTTGCGCGTCGGCGCCACATCCGAATGGCCGACGATGTTGCCGCGCGTGATCTCGTAGCGATCCTTGATGTCGGCGAGCAGCGGGATCAGGGCCTCGATCTGCGCGGGCGCGAACTCGCGATAGCCATATTCGTGACCCGGATTGACCAACTCGATCCCGATCGACGCCGAATTGACGTCGGTGATGCCGCGCCAATGCGCCTTCCCCGCATGCCAGGCGCGCTTGTCCTCGGCCACCAGGCGGTGAATCGTGCCGTCTTCGTCGATCAGATAATGCGCCGACACCTCTGCCGCCGGATCGGTCAGCCGCTCGAGCGCGGCCTCCGCGCTTTCCATGCCGGTATAGTGCAGCACGACCATGGAGACCGGCAGCTGCCGCTCGTTGAAATTGGGCGACGGGGTCTCGACGAAGCTCACAGCCGCTGGATTGGGGCGAAGCGCGACGAAAGTAAACCGGGCAGCGATCAGGCCGCGGCCGCGCTGCTCCAATTCGGCTCATAGAGACCGCGATAGCGCTGGCTCGGGCGGAACGCATCGGTCTGACCGATCACGGTCTCGCCGGCGCCCAGCACCAGAACGCCCTCGGGGCGCAACACTTGCGCCAGCCGGCCGAGTACGGCGCGACGGACGTCGAGCGAGAAATAGAGCAGCACGTTGCGGCACAGGATGACGTCGAACCGGCCGATCGGCAGCGCATCGGCGACCAGGTTCATCTTGCGGAACGCGACCATCCGGGTGAGGCCTGGATTGGCCACCCAATCGCCATCGACCGAATCGAACCATTGCATCATCCGCCGGATCGGCAGGCCGCGCTGGATCTCGAACTGGGTGTATCGCCCTGCCCGCGCGCGGGTCAGCGCCGCTTCGGACACGTCGGTCGCCAGGATTTCGGGCATCTGGTTGTCCAGTTTCTCGGCGAACAGCATCGCCAGGCTGAGCGGCTCCTGCCCCGTCGAGCAGCCCGCCGACCAAATCCGTGCGCGCCGCGTGTCGGGCACCGCCGACACCGCCTGCTCGACGATGTCGAACACCGCCGCATCGCGGAAGAACGAGCTTTCCTGGTTCAGCAATTCGTCGACCACGCGGTCGGCCAGCGGCCCGGTGCGATCCATGCGGATCGCGGCGGCGAGCTTTTCCAGCGTCTCGTGGCCGGTGTCGCGCATCAGCGGCTTCAGCGCGGTTTCGATCCGCCAATTGCGGTTGGCCCCCATCTGTTGGCCGGTGCGCGCCTCGAGCAGGGCGATGAACTCGGCGACGGCGCCGACGGGACGCGGCGTCAACATGCTGGCCGCCGGCGGCGCGCGATCAGCTGGCCGATCTCGTCGGGAGGAAGGATGGCATCCGCGATGCCGCCCGACACCACTGCGCCCGGCATGCCCCACACCACCGAAGAGGCGCGATCCTGCACCACCAGGCTTCCGCCAGCCGCGGATAGCGCGCGCGCGCCGATCGCGCCGTCGCGCCCCATCCCGCTCAGCACCACGCCGAGCGCGCGAGGACCATAAGCTTCGGCGACCGCCTCCAGCATCGGATCGACCGAGGGCAGGCAGCCGCTCGCCGACGCGCTGGTCGACAATCGAATGGCCACGTCATCTCCCATCCTGACGCAACGCATATGGGCGCGCCCCGGCGCTATCAGGATGCGTCCCGCCCGGATTCGCGCGCGATCCTCGGCCACTTCGCACGGCCGGTTGGCGAGCACCGCAACCTGCGCGGCGAAATAGGGCATGAACGATTCGGGCAGATGCTGGGTGATCAGGATCGGCAGGCGGAAGTCCGCGGGGATCGCCCGAAGCAATTGGCTGAGCGCATGGATGCCGCCGGTCGAGGCACCGATCGCGACGATATCGTAATCGTTGCCCGGCACGATCGCCGCGGCCGGGGTTCGCGGCGCGACGACCTCATCGACCTCGACCAGACGCGCGAGGCGCTCGTTGAGCTGGTCGGCGAATCGCCCCGCGAACGATCCCACTTCGGGTTTGACCAGAGTATCGGCGGCGCCCAGCGCCAGCGCCTGGACGCTCGCGACCGCGCCGTCGGTACAGGCGGACGAGACGATCAGGACACGCGCGCCCTGCGCCGCCGCGATCAGGTCGGGCAAGGCGGTCAGGCCGTCGGTACCCGGCATCTCGATATCGAGCAGGATCACGTCGACGCGATGCCGCGCCAGGAACGCCAGCGCGGCCTGGGCGTCGGGCACGGCGCCCGCCACCACGAACCGGCCGCTGCCGTCGATCGCCCGCGCCATCACGGCCCGCGCGACGACCGAATCGTCGACGATCAGGACCGAAGGCGGCGCCTGGAAATCAGGAATGTCGGAGGGCTTGCTCGCCACCATCGCACCCGGGCGCTTACGCCAGGCCGACGATCTGGAGCTTCGATTCCAGCGTCTCGCGGTCGAACGGCTTCATCACATATTCGTCGGCGCCCGCCTCGATCGCGGCACGGATATAGGCCATGCCGTTCTCGGTCGTGCAGAACACCACCTTGGGCCGGCTGGAGAGCGCGGTGTCGCGCAGCGCGCGCAGGAAATCCATGCCGCTCATCACCGGCATGTTCCAGTCGAGCAGGATGACGTCGGGGACCGACGCCATGCAGCTGTCGAGCGCTTCCTTGCCGTCGGCGGCCTCGCTCACCTCGAAATTCAGCGTCTCGAGAATATGGCGGGCAACCTTTCGGATCACCTTGGAATCATCGACAACCAGACACGTCTTCATGACCGATACACCCTGTTACTAGGCCCAAAGAAGGGCTTACCGCCAAACCATGATCACGCGGTTAATTGATTGCATTCGCGTCGTTTGATGGTCCGTGAACCAACGCAGTGAGGTCGATCGCCAGGATCGGTTCGCCGTCGCGCTCGATCGCGCCGCAGCCGGCCTCACCCCATCCCGCGTCGAGCACGATGCCCGAGGGCAGCGGCGAAGCGACGAACGGCGCGACATCCTCCAGGCTGTCGACCAGCACGGCGTAATGGTGTCCGTCGACCAACGTGATGACCGCGCGCGAGCCCGTGATCGCGAGCTTTGGCAGGCCCAGCGCGGCATGCGTGTCGATCACGGTCACCACGCGGCTGCGTAACGCCGCCAGGCCGCGAATGTGCGGCGCGGCGCGCGGCGTCGGCGTCACGGCGCCGATATCCACCACCGATTCGACCTGTGCCGAATCGATCGCGACGCCGCGGCCGGCGATATGGGCGATCAGGAACAATTGCTCGCTCATGCCACGTTCACCCGTTTCGCGACCGCCGCGAGCAGGCCCGCGCGGTCGTAGCGATAGATCCGATCCTCGCCGCCCATGTCACGGCGATCGTTGCTGAGGCGCACCACGCGGCCGTCGCGCGCATCGCCTGGTGCCGCGTCGGTGGTGAGGATCACCGCGGGCTCCTCATCGCCTCCCGCACGCGTCGAGACACGATAGCCGGCCTGCTCGAGCACCGGTTTCAGGAAGGTCGCGATCCAGCTGTCGGCCTGGCCGTCGATGAGGCACAAGGGAGCGCCGGGCTGGCTCGCTTCGGCGCAATCGGGACCGAGCAACCATTGCGGATCGATCAGTTCGACCTGCTCGTCGGCGATGGTGACCACGCCCAGGATCGGGCCGGGCTGCGTCGAAGGAGCGATGTCGCTCGGGATGGCGACGATGTCGACCGGCTCGGCGATCGCATAAGCGATTTCGGCATCGCCGTCCTTGATGCGCAGCACCGCAAGCTCCGCATGCCCTTCGGTCTCGCCCAACGCGGCGAGCGGGATGATCCGCCCGTCGATCAGCAGCCGCATCCTCCCGCCGCTGAACCGTGCGTTGGCGGCGTCGACCGTCTCGACGCGGTCGACGATCGCCAGCGGCACCGCGCGGCGGCGACCGTCGAGATCGTCGAACAGCAAGGCGTCGGCGGCGGCGAGCCCCTCCTCGATCGCCTCGTCCTCCTCGATGGCGGCATCGCGCGCGAAGTTGATACCCGCCGCCGCGGCGACTCCGGCGCAATCGAGCAGCAGCATCGGCGATCCGCTGTCGGGCAGCGTCTGGCCGGCATAGATGCCGGTCGCCATGACCGCGGGCGACGCGGGTTTGATGACCAGTTCTTCGTGGTCGAGCACCGAATCGACCGCCACCGCGAAGCTGCCGCCGTTCGCGCTGATGATCGCCAGCATGTCGGCCGACGCGGGGGCCGCCTCGCGCAGGCCGAGCAAGGCGGCGAGGTCGACGAGCGGCATGCGGCGGTCGCGCACCGTCGCGGCGGGCGTGTCGCCGAGCAGGTCGACGCGGATCGCGTCGCCGCCGACATGGACGATCTCCTCGATCGCCTGGCGCGTGACCGCGAAACGCTGGCCGGAAATACCGATGACGATCGCCGGAATGATCGACAGGGTCAGCGGCACATGGATGAGGATACGCAGGCCGCGCCCGCGCGAGTTGATGAGGTCGATCCGCCCGCCGATCTGTTCGATATTGGCGCGGACCACGTCCATGCCGACGCCACGGCCGGAGATCGCGGTGACTTCGTCCTTGGTCGAGAGACCCGGCTCGAAAATCAGATCGAGCCTGGCGCGCTCGCTCAGCGCAGACAGGTCGCGGCCGCGCGACTGGCCCGACGCGGTCAGCTTCTGAACCAGCCGATCAGTGTCGATGCCGCGCCCGTCATCGGCGATTTCCAGAATGATCTGGTTACCCGACTGGCGCGCCGAAACGACCAGCCGGCCGACCTCGCGCTTGCCCGCGGCGCGGCGCTCGGGCGCGCTTTCGATGCCATGGTCGATCGAATTGCGGATGATATGGACGAGCGGATCGCGCATCATCTCGATCATCTCGCGATCGAGTTCGACGTCCGATCCCTCGATCTGGAGCTGGACCGACTTGCCGACTTCGGCGGCGGTATCGCGGACCATCCGGGGCAAGGCCGAAAACAGCGCGTCGACCTTTTGCATCCGCGTCCGCGTCACCGTGTCGCGCATCTCGGCGACAGTCAGCGAGAGGCGGTCGAGCGCGGCCTCGATCGTCGGGTCGACGCTCTGGTCGCGCATCCGGCGGGCGAGTTCGTTGCGCGCCAGCACCATGTCCGACATGCCCGACATCATGCGGTCGAGCAGATCGGTCGACAGCCGTACGCTGCGATTGGCGACGCGCTGTGCGGTCGCCGCTTGCTGGGCGGCGGGCGCGGCGGCTTCGGCGCCGGCATCGAGCGCGGCGATCAGCAGATCCTCGCCACTGTCGTCGAGTCCCGCGCCGGCGTCGATCGCCTCGACGATCTCCCCGATGCGGTCGACCACGCCGAGCAC
>JBQCEK010000264.1:0-2972 GCA_051960335.1 Sphingomonas sp. | reverse complement strand
ATCGAATTCCAGCTATCCGGGCCGCGTCTGGCAGGTCGAACCGGTGATCGATCCGCAGAGTCGCCAGGGGATCGCCAAGATCGCGGTTCCCTATCACAAGGATCTGCGCCCCGGCGGGTTCGCTTCCGCCACCATTCAGGCGGGCGCCAATCAGGCGCCGCTGCTGCCGCAATCGGCAGTGCAGAGCGATGAGAAGGGGAATTACGTCTATATCATCGGCAAGGATGACAAGGTCGTCCGGCGCGATGTGGTGACCGGCGTCGTCTCCGATGCGGGCGTATCGATCGCCAGCGGCCTCGATGGCAGCGAGCATGTCGTCGTGTCCGCCGGCGCGTTCCTCAACCCGGGGCAGAAGGTCCATCCGACCCTGGTCAAACCGCAAGGCTGACGGCGATGAACTTCCGCAACATATCCGCCTGGTCGATCCGCAACCCGGTTCCGTCCATCGTCCTGTTCGTGGCGTTGACGCTGGCGGGGATCGTCAGCTTCATGCGGATGGACGTCGATAACGATCCGGATATCGATTTCCCGATCGTGTGGATCGACATCCAGCAGCCCGGCGCGGCTCCTGCGGAAATGGAAACGCAGATCACGCAGCGCGTCGAGGCGGCGGTGCGAAGCCTCCAGGGCATCGATCAGCTTACCTCGACCGTGACCGAGGGCGATTCGCAAACCGTCGTTCAGCTGCAGATCGGCACGCCGATCGACCGTGCGGTGGAAGACGTGCGCAGCGCGATGCAGCAGATTCGCGGCAACCTGCCCGAAGGCATTCTCGAGCCGCAAGTCGGGCGCGCGAATACCACGGACAACGACCTCGCCAGCTATTCCGCCGTCGCGACCGACATGACGCTCGAGGAATTGAGCTGGTATGTCGATAACAATGTGGCGAAGTCGCTGCTCTCCGTCCCGGGCATGTCCGCGGTGTCGCGCAACGGCGGCGTGACGCGGGAAATTCGCGTTATCCTCGATCCGCTGAAGCTGCAGGCGCAGGGCCTGACGGCTGATGCGGTCAATCAGCAGCTCCGCCTCGTCAACATGAACGCCGCCGGCGGCAAGGCTGAAATTGCCGGATCCGAGCAATCGGTGCGCGTTCTCGGCAATGCGGCCAGCGCCTATGAGCTCGGCCAGACGCAGATTTCGATCGGCGGTGGCCGAACCGTACGGCTTTCGGATATCGCCACGGTCAAGGATCTATATGCCGAGCCGACGTCTACGTCGGCGATCAACGGCCACCCGGTCGTCAGCTTCGATTTCCAGCGCGCCAAAGGCTTCTCGGACGTTTCCGTGTTCCACGGCGCCGAGGCGAAGCTGAAGGAGCTGGAGAAAGAGAATCCGAAGGTCCATTTCGAGATCCTCAACAACAACGTCAAATACGCCGAAGAACAGTATAAGAGCGCGATCGATGCGATGATCGAAGGCGCGATCCTCGCGGTCGTGGTGGTGTTCATCTTCCTGCGCGACTGGCGCGCCACACTGATTTCCTCGCTGGCGATCCCGCTGTCCGCCATTCCGACCTTCTGGTTCATGGATCTGATGGGCTTCACGCTCAATCAGATGACGTTGCTCGCGCTGAGCCTCGTCGCCGGCGTTCTGGTCGATGACGCGATCGTCGAGATCGAAAATATCGTTCGACACATGCGCATGGGCAAATCCGCCTATCAGGCTGCGATCGATGCGGCGGACGAGATCGGTCTTGCCGTGCTGGCGACGACGATGTCGATCGTCGCGGTGTTTCTGCCCGTCGGCCTGATGCCCGGGATCACCGGGCAGTTCTTCAAGAATTTCGGGCTGACCGTTGTCGCAGCGGTGCTGATGAGCCTTGCTGTCGCGCGCCTCGTGACGCCGATGATCGCCGCCTATTTCCTCAAATCGTTCGGCCGCGCGAGCCACGGCGAGGGGCGGTTGATGGATTGGTATATGGTCACGCTGCGGTGGACGCTGAAGCATCGCTGGGTGCCGGTGCTCGCCGGCGTCGGCGCGCTGGTGGCGACCGTCGTCTGCTTCATGATGCTGCCGATGACGTTCCAGCCCGATCAGGATCAGGATACGGTGCGCGCGAACATCCAGATGGTGCCGGGCACGACGCTGGAACAGACGCAGGCGGTGGTGACCAAGGTTGCCAACATCCTGGAGGCACAGAAGCCTGAGGTCACCAAGGTCTATCAGCGCGCGTTCGTCGGCAACGGCAAGGTCGATGCGACGCTGGCCGACGATCGCAAGCTGAGCAGCACCGAATTCCAGCGCAAGCTGGCGCCGGCGCTCAATGCGATCCCCGACGCGCAGGTGTCGTTCAATTCGCAGTCCGGCTGGGGATCGAGCGGCCGCGACCTGACGATCGTACTTGGCGGCGATGATCCCAAGGTGCTCAATGATACGGCGGTGACGCTGGTCAATCAGATGTCCAAACTGCCGACCGTCGTGGCGCCGCGCATCACCGGCGATCTCCAGCGCCCTGAGATTCAGATCAAGCCGCGCATGGACTTGGCCGCCAACCTCGGCGTGACGACCGAAGCCTTGTCGAGCGCGATCCGCATCGCCACGATCGGCGACATCGAACAGAACAGCGCGCGCTTCTCGCTGAGCGACCGGCAGATTCCGATCATCGTCTCGCTATCCGAAAATGCGCGCGAGAAGCTGTCGAACATTCAGAACCTACCGGTGGCGACGACGACTGGCGGATCGGTGCCGCTCGGGCTGGTCGCCGAAATCAAGTTCGGCGCAGGGCCGACGCAGATCGATCGGCTCAATCAGGAACGCCAGTTGACGGTTGGCGCCGATCTGGCGCCCGGCGTGGTCAGCGGCGTGGCGATGAAGGCGATCCATGCACTGCCGATCATGCAGCATCTGCCGCTGGGCGTGCATGAGATGACCGTCGGCCAGGCCAAGTGGCAAGCCGAGATGATCACCAACTTCATCGTCGCCGTGATCTCGGGCACGTTCCTGGTCTTCGCGGTGCTGGTGCTGCTCTATCG
>JBQCEK010000263.1:0-6985 GCA_051960335.1 Sphingomonas sp. | reverse complement strand
CAGGAAGCCGCCGATCGACAGGATCGCATAAGCCGCGCGGCCGCTGCGCTTATGGACCATGACGGCGTGGACGTGGCCGATGCGGTCGCCGTCGCGACTCAGCACCTTCATCACATCGACCTTGTTCGATTGGATCAGGATCTGGTTGGGGGTTTCGCTGGCGGTGGGCATTGTCGTTCCTTGTCGTGTCGGTAACGAAACGGCTGATGCCCGGCGCGGTTCCTCGCCCAAGGCGGTTGAGCAAGGCCGAGCCTTCGCCCATAAGCGCAAGCGATGCGCAAACTCATCCCCCTCGTCGCCCTCGTCGTCGCCGGCTGCGTGCCGCGGGTCGAGCCGCCGCCCGCTCCAGCGCCGGCGCCGCGCCCCGCGCCGACCCCAGCGCCGGCGCCGGCCCCCGTGCTGGGCGACGATTGGCGCGATTGGCCGTTGACGCCGGGTGATTGGACCTATCGCCAGCAGGCGAATGCCAGTGTTTCGCAGTTTGGCGTCGCTGGAGATGCGGCAACGCTGACACTCCGTTGCGATTTCGCGACGCGACGGATCGATCTCGTCCGGGCCGGCGTCGCGCCCGGCAATCCGCCGATGACGATCACCACCACCAGCATGAGTCGCAGCGTGCCGACCGGGCCTGATGCTTCATCTCGCGGGATGGCGACGACACTGGCGGGCAACGATCCGCTGCTGGACGCGATGGGCTATAGCCGCGGCCGTTTCATCATTCGCCAGGCCGGGCTGCCGACATTGGTGGTCCCGGCCTGGCCCGAAATCGAGCGCGTGACCGAGGATTGCCGCAAGTGAGGCAATTGGCCGTGTTGGCGGTGCTGGCGCTGCTCGCCGCGTGCCACCGCGCGCCGCCGGTCGCCAATCAGGCCGAGCCAGCGACCGCCAATCTCGCCGACGCGCGCCGCATCCCCGCGCCCGATACGGGCATCGGCTCAGCCGCCTTGCCTGCGCCCGAACTCGCGGGCGTGAAAACCGCGGCGGGGCGCTGGCGGTTTCAAGTTTCCGCCGATGGCGATCAGGCCGTGTTCGGCGACGACGGGCAGCCGTCCGAATTCGCCATGCGCTGCGATGCGGCGGCGCGCCGGATGATCTTCACGCGGGCCGCTTCGGGCGGGAGCGGACGCACGATGCAGATCGTCGCGGCCGACGGCGCGGCGACCTTCGATGCAAAGCCAATCGCGAACGGCCGAACGCAGGCGAGCGACTTCATCGTCGATACCTTTCTCACCGAGGTGCTGGCCAAGACGAAGGATCGCATCGGCGTGAAGATCGGGACGGGGCCGACATTGGCGATGCCGGTCGATCCGGTGATCGGGCAGACGATCAGGCGCTGCGCCGCGCCGCGGGGATAAGGCGCGCGGCTCAAGCGTTATAGGCGGCAAGGAGGCCGCCGATGATCCGCAAGCTCAAATCCGGCTATCGCATCTATTCGCGCAAGAAAGACGCGAAGACCGGCAAGCGCCGCAATCTTGGCACGTTCGACACGCGCGAGGCGGCGCAGAAACACGAGCGCGAGATCCAGTATTTCAAGCATCATTGAGCGGGGCGTAGCGGAGGCACGACGATGACGGATCGATGGTCCCAGGACGTGACCGAGCATTCCGATGCGCTCGATCTCGAAGCGGGCGTGTTTACCTGGCACGATCCGAAACGGATTGCCCGCTCGCTCAAGCAATCCGCCGAAAACAGCAATCGGCGCAAGGGATCGCCGCTGCAATCAGCGATGTCGATGCTCACCTTCTACATCAATCGCGCGGGCAAGGATCTGGATAGCGACCAGAAACGCGTGCTGGAGCAGGCCAAGGATGAATTGCGCGAAGCCTTCGGCAAGGATTAGCCGGATCTGCGCAGGCCGAAGAGAATCGTTCAAATCGCCGATAAAAACAAGTCTTGTATCCGCGAATCGGATGATTCACATTCGATCCGTGGCCAGATACGGGCCACTCGTTCTTCAACAAGCGAAAGGAGGTGATCCGATGTCTCATGGTTCAGCAATGGGGTCGGTTCAGTTCGTTCGGGAGACGCACCGCTGATTTCCGCCGGGCGCGCACGGGGGGTATTCTCCCCCAGTCAACGTGAGCGTCCATAGGAACAGCGGTACGCATGGTCTCCCGGGCTGGAGCTTCCGGCCGCTGACCATGCGAGAGGCTGTCGGGCCCCGGCGGGGCTCGGCAGCCTCTTTCATTTTTGCAGCGCCCATTTGCGCGCAACGAAAAGGGGCCCGGCGATGTCGCCGGGCCCCTTCGTCATCCTCTCCGCTATCCTTGCGGATGTCCTTTTAGTTCGTGCCGTCTCGCGGGAAGCCCTTGATCGGGTCTCCCGCGATCGGCGCGAGGCTCGTTCAGTCGCGATCCCCGGTCAGGAAGGCGGGGGCGAACTCGGGCGCGGGGCCGTTGTCGTCATTGCCGCCTTCGCTGCGTTCGCGGCGCGGGCCGCGTTCGCCGCGTTCACCGCCACGGCCGCCATCGCG
This sequence comes from Sphingomonas sp., assembly GCA_051960335.1. Taxonomy (GTDB): domain Bacteria; phylum Pseudomonadota; class Alphaproteobacteria; order Sphingomonadales; family Sphingomonadaceae; genus Sphingomonas. The sequence goes on along the minus strand of JBQCEK010000263.1, from coordinate 4,512 downwards.
GCGCGGGCCGCGATCACGACCGCCGCCACCGTCGCGACGCGGACCACGATCGCCCCGCGGGCCGCGATCACCGCGATCCTCACGCGGTGGGCGCGTATCTTCCAGCTCGGCGCCGGTTTCCTGATCGACGACGCGCATCGACAGGCGAACCTTGCCGCGCGGATCAATCTCCAGCACCTTCACTTTGACTTCCTGGCCCTCGGAAAGGACGTCGGAAACCTTCTCGACCCGCTCGTTCTTGATCTCGGAGACGTGGACGAGGCCGTCCTTGCCGCCCTTGAAGTTGACGAACGCGCCGAAATCGACGAGGTTGACGACCTTGCCCGAGTAGATCTTGCCGACTTCCGCCTCTTCGACGATGCCCTTGATCCAGTTCATCGCGGCTTCGATCTGGCTGACGTCGGACGAGCTGATCTTGATCAGACCCTCGTCGTCGATGTCGACCTTGGCGCCGGTGGTCGCGACGATCTCGCGGATCACCTTGCCGCCGGTACCGATCACTTCGCGGATCTTCGACTTGTCGATCTGCATCGTCTCGATCCGGGGCGCGTGCGCCGACAGCTCTTCACGGGTGTGATCGAGCGCCTTGGCCATTTCGCCCAGGATGTGCGCGCGGCCTTCATTGGCCTGCGCCAGCGCAACGCGCATGATCTCCTCGGTGATGCCGGCGATCTTGATGTCCATCTGCAGGCTGGTGATGCCTTCGGACGTGCCCGCAACCTTGAAATCCATGTCGCCGAGGTGATCCTCGTCGCCCAGGATGTCGCTGATGACGGCGTAATCCTTGCCTTCCAGGATCAGGCCCATCGCGATGCCCGACACCGGCCGCTTCAGCGGAACGCCGGCATCCATCATCGACAGCGAACCGCCGCACACCGTCGCCATCGACGATGAGCCGTTCGATTCGGTGATGTCGGAGAGGACGCGGATCGTGTACGGAAACTCGTCGAGGCTCGGCAGCACCGGGTGCAGCGCGCGCCAGGCGAGCTTGCCGTGGCCGACTTCGCGACGACCGGGGGCGCCGAAACGACCGACTTCGCCGACCGAATAGGGCGGGAAGTTGTAGTGCAGCATGAAGCGCTCGTACGACAGACCGGTCAGCCCATCGATCATCTGCTCGCTGTCCTTGGTGCCCAGCGTGGTGGTGCAGATCGCCTGCGTTTCGCCGCGGGTGAACAGCGCCGAACCGTGCGCGCGCGGCAGGAAGTGGACCATCGCTTCGATCTGGCGGATCTGCTTGGTGTTGCGGCCATCGATTCGGCTGCCGTCCTTCAGGATCGCGCCGCGGACGATTTCCGCCTCCAGCTTCTTCATCAGCTTGCCCGCCGCCATCTGATCCTGCGGATCGGCGTCGGCAAATGAGTCCTTCGCCTTGGCGCGCGCTTCGTTCAGCGCGTTCGAGCGAGCCGATTTGTCGGTCAGCTTGTAGGCGGCGGCGATGTCCGCGCCGATCAGCTTCTTCAGCTTATCCTTGGCGGCCGACAGGTCCGCTTGCGGGGCCATTTCCCACGGATCCTTGGCAGCCTGTTCGGCCAGGTCGATGATCGCGCTTACGACCTTCTTCGAGGCTTCGTGCGCGAACACGACGGCGCCGAGCATGACTTCTTCCGAAAGCTCCTTGGCTTCGGATTCGACCATCATCACGGCGTTGCCGGTGGCGGCGACGACGAGATCGAGGTCGCCTTCCTTGGTCTGTTCGGTGGTCGGGTTGAGGATGTATTCGCCATCGATATAGCCGACGCGCGCGGCGCCGATCGGGCCCATGAACGGCACGCCCGAGATGGTCAGCGCAGCCGAGGCCGCGACCATCGCCAGAATGTCCGGCTCGTTCTCGCCGTCATAGCTCAGCACCTGAGCGATGACGTTGATCTCGTTGTAGAAGCCTTCGGGGAACAGCGGGCGGATCGGACGATCGATCAGGCGGCTCGTGAGAGTCTCCTTTTCGGTCGCGCCGCGCTCACGCTTGAAGAAGCCGCCCGGAATGCGTCCGGCGGCCGAGAACTTTTCCTGATAGTGAACGGTGAGCGGGAAGAAATCCTGCCCTTCCTTCACCTTGCGCGCGGCCGTGACGGCGCACAGCACGACGGTTTCGCCGAGCGTCGCGAGCACCGCGCCATCGGCTTGACGGGCAACGCGCCCGGTTTCGAGTGTCAGGGTCTTTCCGCCCCACTCGATGCTTACAGTCTTCGTATCGAACATGTTGTTTCCTTTACACCAGCCGCCCTATGCGCCTGGGGCCTTTGCCGGCGCCCCTGATGGACACCGTATGGAGCCGTTCTTGGCTCGTGCCGAAACACCGAATTGCGGTTCGGCAAGTTGTGCCCCCGCGAAGGCGGGAGCCCAGTCTGGGTCCCCGCCTTTGCGGGGACACAAATAGCGAAACGGCGCCCGAAGGCGCCGTCCCTGATTATTTGCGAAGCCCGAGCTTCGCGATGAGATCGGTATAGCGCTGGCCATCGGTAGTCCGAAGGTAATCCAGCAGCGAACGACGCTTGTTGACGAGCATCAGCAGGCCGCGGCGCGAGTGATTGTCCTTCGCGTGGGTCTTGAAATGCTCGGTGAGATTCTTGATCCGCTCGGTCAGGATCGCGACCTGGACCTCGGTGGAGCCGGTATCGCCCTTGGCGCGGCCGTGTTCCTTGACAAGCGCTTCCTTGCGCTCGGTAGTGATCGTCATTCGTCTTCCTTCGACATCGTGCTACAGATTGAACCCGCGGACGACGCGAACCTCGCGGTCCTGAACCTCTACCAACGCGACCAGCACATCGGTGTCGGTTGCAAAATATTGGCCATCGTCGGCGGCGATCCCGATCAACACCCGCCCCTGTCGGAGCAGCCCTGCCTGATCGGGGGTGACGGGTAGAGCCGGGATGTCGTCCAGCCCCGCCGTCAGCGGCAGGAGGGTTTGTTCAAGGGCGCGCGCCTGCCCGAGTTCGGCGAGTTTGTCCAGCGAAATCGCCGATTGGAGCCCGAACGGCCCGGCCTTGATCCGCCTGAGCATGGTCACATGGCCGACGGTGTCGAGCGCCGCCGCGATGTCGCGCGCGAGACTGCGGATGTAAGTGCCCTTGGAGACATGGGCGATGAACGAGGCCTCGTTCACCAGTCCCGTGCCGGTCCCGTCGCCTTCGCACGAGCCATCGAGCGACAGCGAATGGATGGTCACGTTGCGCGTTTTTAGCGACACCTCTTCGCCCCCGCGCGCCAGATCGTAGGCGCGCTTGCCGTCCACCTTCAGCGCCGAATAGGCCGGCGGCATCTGCTCGATCGGCCCGGTGAACGGCGGCAGCGCCGCTTCGATCGCGGCGATCGTCGGCCGCACGTCGCTGGTCGCGATCACCGCGCCTTCGGCGTCGAGTGTATCGGTCTGTTCGCCAAATCGGATCGTGAACGCGTAGATCTTGTCGCTATCCAGCATGCGTCCGGCGAGCTTGGTCGCCTCGCCGATCGCGATCGGCAAAACGCCCGACGCAAGCGGATCGAGCGTGCCGCCATGCCCCACCTTGAACTTGCCGTAGCCCCCGGAGCGCAGCGCCCGCTTGACGGCCGAAACCGCCTGCGTCGATCCAATGCCCACGGGCTTGTCGATGATGATCCAGCCATGCATGCCGCGCGCTTAGCCTGATCGGCCGGCGCGCGACACCCCGCGCTCAGGGCTTCTTCGGCTTCTTCTGCCGATCGGGTGGTGCCAGGCTGGTCTTGATGCTGATCACCGAGCACGTCATTTCCGGAAAGTTGTCGCTGAACACGCGCGAAAACTGATCGAACGCGCCACCCGGCCCGGTCGTGTAGGCGATGCGTAGCGAAGCCATGTTGCCGACGCACGGGCCGCTGAGCGTCACCAGATACCAGTCGTTGCGATAATCCTGGACGTAGAATTGATCGTCGGTCGGCCCTTTGGACCAGTCCCTCAGGCCGTGATGATCGGCGAACGGGATGCTGGTTTCCTGGCCGATCGGCCGATCGGGTTGCTTGGCCGAACCGGCGGTCGCGCCGTACAGGACGGCAAGGGCAAGAATAGCGCTGGCTATGGATCGCATCGGAAGACTCCTCTGCGCCGCTCGTTATGATATCTCGGCTTAACCGGCGCTGAGCGGCGTGCCCCGCATCGCCTCGGAAAAATGCTTGCGGCACAAGGCGACATAGCGATCGTTGCCGCCGATCTCGGTCTGCGCGCCTTCGCGCACCGCGCGGCCGGCGCCGTCCACGCGCAGGTTCATCGTCGCCTTGCGACCGCAGGTGCACACCGATTTGATCTCGATCAGCGCATCGGCGATCGCCAGAAGCCGCGCGCTCCCCGGAAACAGCGCGCCCTGGAAATCGGTGCGCAGGCCGTAAGCGAGCACCGGCACGCCGAGCTCGTCGCAGACGCGCGCGAGCTGGCCGACCTGTGCTTCGCTCAGGAACTGCGCCTCGTCGACGAGCACGCAAGCCAGCCGGCGGTGCTTGAGTTCATCTGCGACGCAGGCGCGGATGTCCGTGTTGCCATCGAATGCCGTCGCGGGTGCCGAT